>CAMKLG010000052.1 GCA_946413585.1 uncultured Bacteroidales bacterium | reverse complement strand
CGTACCAGGTGCCGCCGATGAGGGCCATGCGCTCCGTCAGGTTGAAGGCCACGAAGACCTCGCTGTTCAAGCCCATCTCTTTCCAGTTGGGGTTGGTGGTCTTGCCGGCGTTCAGCACCACGAAGTCGGGCTCGAAGTCGGCCAGCTCCTCTTCAGAGGGACGGATGAACATGTTCTTCACGAAGTGGGCCTGCCAAGCCACTTCCGACACGAAGCGCACCTTCATGCGGGAGTTCTCGTTGGCACCACAGTAGCCGTCCATCACATAGACCTTCTTGCCGGAAAGCTGCTTCTGGCAAAGCACGCGGAAGTGCTCCCACGTCTTGTGGTCGATGGGCTTGTTGTCGGAACCCTTCTTGTTGGGATCGTACCACCACACGTTGTCTTTCGTGTTCTCGTCTTTCACGATGTATTTGTCTTTGGGCGAGCGGCCGGTGAAGATGCCGGTATCGACCGAAAGGGCGCCCGACTTGGTCAGGTAGGCCTTCTCATATCCCGTCAGTGCGGGGTTGGTCTCATGTTTGTACAGTTCGTCGTATGACAAATTGTGGTAAATCTCAACGGGGTTTTCCACGCCCAGGGCTTGCAATTCTGCTCTTAAGTCTTTCATACTTTTATAATTATTGTAATGATTTGATTCGAGGGTGCAAAGGTACACAAAATTCGAATATCCGCAAACAAATGTTTTTTTATACTGTAGAGACGTGCCATGGCGCGTCTCTACATCGGTGCTTTGTCTGCTTTTTTGGATGCGAAATTTTTTTTCGCTTGTTTTTCGCGCTTTTTTCGCCTTTTTGCCATTTCATCCAATATTTATGTCAAAAAAATAGTTAATTATTAAAAACATATATTAAAAAATATTTTAATTTTTATGATTCGGTTGTGTTGAAAAAAGTGTATTTTTGCGGCGTGATTTTTTTTTATTACTCATCAAATCTAAAATATATGGAAAACAATCAAATCACAGATCCTATGGCAGAAGCCAGAAGATATGTAGCCAATGCAGAAGAAGTCATCAAGAGGGCCAAGTATGATCCGGAGCTGAAAAGCTACACCGACAGCAAATACATCAAGGCGGCCGGCGACTACCTCTGGAAAGGCTGTCTCATCGCCCTTGATGCAGTGTTTCACGTGCGCACAGGCAAAGGCCGCCCCTCGATAGACAAGTACAAGATGGCTGTCGCCAAACGCGACAAAAAATTGCTGAATTCAGTGAGCATAGGCTACGAAACCATGCACCTATGCATGGGCTACGATGGTAACAGAAGTAAAAAAGTCTGCGATGCTGGTTTCGAGTATGCCAACGATATCATCGATCATTGTGCTACGATGATGCCGAAGGTGGTGTGTGCGTAAGCGAGCCCTCCTAATGAAAAGATAACCAAAACGCCTATTTGTCCTCGTCGCATTGTTTATTTGTAAACAGCGAATTGCAAGTGTTTTGCACGAATTAAAATTATATGAAAGTTGAGGTGCAGGACGTTGGGTTCTGCCTGTGCGGAGACGGTAAAATGAAATTATAGAACCCTTCAAAATTTTTAGAAGCATGAAAAAAATAACACTTTTGATGGCAACCTTGTTTATGGTCAGCATGATGATTACGGGATGTGACCGGGACGATCCGACTCCGACTCCAACTCCAGATCCGACCCCCGACACGTACACCGTGGTTTACATGATTAACGATCAAGCTAATGGTTCAACCATGTCGCCTTGCTTCAAGATGAATGTGACCTACACTGATGCCGATGGTCAGTTGGTTACAGAGAATAACGTCACATTACCTTGGACGAAGTCTGTTGATGTCGAGATACCTTTCCATGCCAAGATGACGGGTACGCTTACATACAATGAAGCGGATCTTCCTGAAACTGTGGTTTATGGATTGGTTCGTGGAATCGGTCTTTATACCAATGGTTCTGGAGATATTGAAATAGTAGGTAGCATGCACACCGCCTCAAAGGAGAATTTCCTCCGTCTCATCACGGAACATCCCGATCGTCTGCAATTCACAATGGAGAAAGACTTTTAATTTTTTTTGAAATTTAAAAGGCGTTATGAGCCAAAGGATTACTGTATTGTTCTTTTGCATAATGGCAGCTTTGTCAAAGGTTGCCATGGCAGGGCCGGTGGATGAGAATGCTGCCCGGAATATCGCGGCCAAGGTTGAGATGCTGCGCAGTTACGAAAGGCAGTTGGCGGCCATCGCGGATGGGGCCGATGTACAGCCCTGCTATCGTGCGGGCGGAACACGGGCTGTGGCTCCGCTGATCACCTCAAAATGGGCACAGAAAGGTCAAGGCTATAACGCCTATTGTCAGGAAGATACTTCGCTGGCTTTTTTGGACGGTCATCCGTCGGTCGGGTGTATTACGCTCGCACTCGCGCAGGTGATGCGCTATTGGCAGTGGCCCGCGCATGGACGAGGGGAAGTCTCCTACTCCTATAGCTACCCATGCTGGACATACGGCACGCTTTCTGCGGATTTCAGTACGGTGACCTTCGATTGGAACAATATGCCCGACAGTTTCTGAAGGCTCCAAGTCCAATAGCCTCGATGCCCTGGGGCAGAGTGACCGATTGGAGGCCAGTACATCTGTAGAAAGCTTGTTCACCAATGCTTGTCAAACCATCAGGAAAGGATAAGGACTGAAGGCTTTTGCAATTGTAGAAAGCACTGTATTTGATTTGCTCAAGGCTCGAGGGGAGAGTGACCGACGCGAGCAGCGTGTCGTTCCAGAAGCACCACCTGGGCAGTTCTGTTGAGGGCGGACGGCGCGGAATAAACCACCGGCTTTCCAAGCTGCGAAGCCTTCCTCGCTCCTGAAGTAGGGTGGCTGCCAGTTGTTGCGGCTCATGTCGAGATAGCAGGTTGCATGACTGCCGGTATTGAAAGGAGCATCAACGAAGGTGACAATTTTTTCATCATCTCCCATGTCAACCCAAAGTTCGGGGTAGATATCTTTTCCATGATAGAGGGTGAAAAATTTGCCATTATTTTGACCCACAGTGACTTGCGCTATATAGTGCCGATGGCCATGGGCGTGAGCGTGGGCACCAGCTTGCCGCCTTCGGTGGCAACGGTGGTCGAGGCGTAACCGGCCGAGAAAACATAGTTCAATGGGCTGCGCAACTGGTTAAGAATGGCGGTGGAGAGTTGTTCCTCATGACTGTTTTTTGGATTTGTTTGTACATATTTTTAATGTTTATTTGATGTTCTTCTCTCATTTTGAATGTCTTTCTATGATTGGTTTTGAGAACGTCAAGGTTCATTTGTTTTTTTTTCGTACTTTTTGAGGCTGAAAAGTACATTTTTTATACTTTCGCGCGTTTTTTCAGAACCGTTACCTATATGAAAAAATCTTATATTATTGCATTTTTAATTTCCTGTGTGTCAATTTTTTGTGTTTTTGATGCGCAGTCGCAAGTCGTGGACGAGAGCACTACGATTTGCGACGAAGTGGTGTATGATCGCGACAACAATCCGTATCCGACGGTTTCGTTGGCCGGCCACTGCTGGATGCTCAAGAACCTGGCGGTGACCTCAGACCTGACCTCAGGCGTGTATGCCTACAAGAGTCTTCAGTTTCCGGACGAGACCGGGAATGTGGCTGCTCATGGACGACTCTACGATGAGGTGGCCGTCATGCAGGATATTTGTCCCGAAGGTTGGAGTCTGCCCACGACGACGCTGTTCGATTATGTGAAATCCCACTACACGGCGGATGAGCTGCGCAACACCATCGGGTGGATCAATGGCGGCACTAACATTACGGGCTTCTCCTGGGACGCTTCGGGTATGCGCAACGGCGCCATCGGACGTTTTGAAAGTATGTACACGGAGGGCTGTTTGTGGGCCGTCGATACAACGGGCGGCGTTTCTCAGCCTGCCATGTACAAGATGATGTATTACTGCAATGAGATTGTCCGCGTGCAAGATTTCGGGGGTATCAGCGCGAGTGTGCGGTGCGTCAAGGACGGCGGTGAACTTCCGCCCGAACCCGAACCTGAGCCTATACCGGAACCTACGCCCGAACCCCAGCCCGAGACATTCTCCTGCGGAACTTCCAAGATAATGGATGCCAGCGGCAACCGCTATGAGACCGTCCAGATTGGCGAGCAGTGCTGGACCAAGACCAACCTGCGCACCACCAAGTTCCGCAACGGTGGCACCATCGCTGAGAATCAGGATGCTTCGTCGCATACTGCCTCCTATTACCGTCCTGCCGCAAGTGATGCCGTCGCCGAGCATTATCCGGATTCCGTTTACGGCATGTACTACAACGGGTATGCCGTGGCGGGCGACACGCTCTGTCCCGAGGGCTGGCATGTGCCGACCAAGGCGGAGTGGGGACAGCTGACCACCTATATGGGCGGCCAGAGCGATTACATTTGCAACAGTAATCCCGACTATATCGCCAAGGCATTGGCCGGCACCCATCATTATACAAACCAAAGCGAGGAAATTATTTATGCTTGGAAATACGAAGATAAGAATTGTGCAGTAGGCAGCGACCGAGGTACCAACAACGCCTCCGGTTTCTCCGCTTTCCCGGCAGGATATTGGGAAATCACGTTCCAAAACTATGGAAATAACGCTCATTTCTGGACTCCTACGCCCGAAGATAACCAAGCGTGGGCTTTTAGCATGTCTTATTCAGAAGAAATAGTAAGCTCTTATAAACTTGACAAGGAAGATGCTATTTCCGTCCGCTGTCTGAAAGATGCGGAGCAGGAACCACAACCTGAAACCTTCTCATGCGGCACTTCCCAAATGATCGATGCCAGCGGCAACCACTACGAGACGGTAAAGATCGGTGGGCAGTGCTGGACCAAGACCAACTTGCGCACCACGAAGTTCCGCAACGGAAACCCCGTTCCGGAGGATGTTGATCCCGACCAGTCCTCTTCCGCCTCCTTCTCTCGCGTCTCTTCTGCGGATGTCCTCCCCGACATCCCTACCTATACGGACTCCACATTTGGTTTCTACTACAACTGGTATGCTGCTGCTGACACGGGCGACAGCAAACTTTGTCCTGAAGGCTGGCATGTGTCGAACGAAGATGACTGGACGATGCTCAAGAACTATACGGAAACTTACTATTACTGTGGCACTGATCCGATTAATATTGCGAAGGCTTTGGCGGATAGTTTGTTATGGGCTCCTAATGATGCTGACTGCTCAATAGGCAAAAATCCGGAGAACAACAACGTTTCTGGCTTTTCCGCTGTTCCTGCCGGTTATCTCAGCTATGGAACATCGTACCCCATGTATGCTGAGGTTTTGGCTAATTTCTGGATTGCAAAGCCTTCCACTGAAAGTGACGCCATGTACTATTTATTATCAAGATATTTTGCTGATTTAGAAGATTATACTAATCCAAAGAGCGCACTCCTCTCCGTTCGATGCGTCAATGATGAGGAGTATCAGGCAGTTGTTTTGCCTACCGTCACGACGGACAGTGCCACGAAGATTACCCCCACGTCGGCCAAGCTTTACGGCACCGTCACCAATCCCGACAACTTGACCGTCACAGAAATGGGGTTTGAGTGGAAGAAAAACGGGGATTCCGAATATGCTTCCACAGCTGTTGAAGGTGCGGAATTCACCACTACTCTCGGAAACCTTACACCAAGCACGAAGTATTTCTATAGAGCATTCATCAAGTACGACAACAGGACCACATACGGTGCCGAGCGTTCCTTCACCACGCCCATTGCCTCTGTCACGACGGATAGCGCGAACCATGTTGCGCTGACCGAGGCCACGATTTATGGTACGGTCATCAATCCCAACCATGTGGACATAACGGAGAAGGGATTTTTATGGAAGAAGAGCCACGGGGTTTACGAATATGAAACCGTGAACCTCACTGGCGAGGATACCGCGTTGATCCATACGTTCACCGACCTTGTCCCCAATACCAAATACGACTATAAGGCGTTCATCAAATTCGACAACAGAACCGTCTATGGCGAGGAGCTCTCCTTCACCACCCCCAATCACCTGGAAGTCTCCTGCGGCACGATGACCGATGCTGACGGCAACCACTACCAGACGGTGAAAGTCGGCAGCCAGTGCTGGACCAAGACCAACCTGCGCACCACGAAATACCGTAAAGGGAGCACGATCTCCAATCAGATCGGAACGACGGTGCCTGCTTACTATCGGTTGAGCGATTTAGATAAAGACACCAGTGTCATTGTTAGTCAGACCGATGCTCCGGACTCCATCTTCGGTTTCTGCTACAACGGATATGCCGCCGTTCGCGACAGTCTCTGTCCTGCAGGCTGGCATGTGCCAAGTTATGACGACTGGAGTGATTTCATAGGTTATCTGAAAGAGAATGCCGAATATTGGTGCGACAACGACAATTCTAATTTGGCCAAAGCGGTGGCTTCCCGGGATTTCTGGTTTAATGTTGAAACGCCCCCCATAACCTATACCATTAATAATGATGCTGTTGCCAGACCGTGCAGTCCGCAATATCAGGGTCCGGACTATCTCAACGACGCTTCTTATTTTTCCGCCATCCCAGCTGGCGCTTGGTATGATAATTTTGGCGGCAACATAGATACCGTTACGGGTTTGGGTGGACACGAGTTTGATCCGGGTAAAGATGCGCACTTCTGGTCTTCTTCCAACCAGCCAGGCTCAGATTCCACGGGATATTTCTTCCGTCTTGGAAGGTTTACGTACGATGTGGTGGCCTTGGCATACGATGCCCTGAAATACGGTCGTTCGGTCCGCTGTCTGAGAGATGCGCTCTCCGTGACTACCGCCGAAGCTACGGGTATTACGAGTTCTTCCGTCACCCTTAAAGGCACGATCACGAATCCCCACTATGTGCAGCAGACGATCTCCGCACAAGGCTT
Source organism: uncultured Bacteroidales bacterium (assembly GCA_946413585.1). Classification (GTDB taxonomy): domain Bacteria; phylum Bacteroidota; class Bacteroidia; order Bacteroidales; family WCHB1-69; genus F23-D06. The sequence continues at coordinate 12,307 of CAMKLG010000052.1, read as the reverse complement.
TGAGTGGAAGGTTTCTGGCACCGGTACCTACACCTCTGTGCCAGCCACGGGCTCTACGATGTCCTATAACCTCACGGGTCTGGCACCCGACACGGAATATACCTATCGGGCATTCGTAACCACGGGAGAAGGGACCTTCTATGGTAGAGAAGTGAAATGTAAGACGCTTGTGCCGTAACGGCATTATGGCGATTGATGCATAAATCCAGGGGGCTCGAAAGGGCTCCCTTTTTTGTTGGATTTCAGAGGGTTGGCACCACGATGTTGAGACTTTGCGGAACATTCCTGACATCGAGGGTCGCGTCCATGATTACCGGCTCCCCGTCAATGTTCACCACTCCTGCTGAAGGCCGTTCCACAGTGATGTGCGCCGACTGGATTTCCGTGAGGTAGCGGGATCGGTCGATGTGTCCGTGCATCAGCATACCCACGAATGCGGGGATAACGGGCAGGGGTGGCCGGTTGAGGATGCAGGCGTCGAGCAGCCCGTCTTGCAGCGAGGCGTGTGGCGCGATGACCGCGTTGTAGCCAAATTGGTTGGAGTTGGCGAATGTGATGAGCATGGGTTGGCACGTGAGGGGCTCGCGCCCATCGAACGTGATGTTGACCGTTTGGGGTTTGAGGTGGAAGTAGTTGCTGGTGGCGTAATGCGCGTAGGTGACGAAGCCCCGTCGGGGGTCTTGGGCGAAGTCGTGCGCGGTTTGCGCGTCCAACCCAATGCCAGCCACGCTCAGGAAGAGCCGCCCGTTCACCGTCCCCGTGTCAATGCTTTCGATGCAGCCGGTTGTCAGAATATGCAATGCCTTATGTGTGTTCAGCGGGATATGCAGACAGCGTGCCAGACCGTTGCCGGAACCGCACGGGATGACTGCCAAGGCGGTGGAAGAGCCAAGAAGCCCGCAAGCCACCTCGTTGAGTGTGCCGTCACCGCCCACCGCCGCCACGATGTCGTACTTCCCGACTGCGGCAGTTGCCAAATCGGTGGCGTGACCGGCGCGTTCCGTGAAGACAATCTCATACGAGAAATCCTTGTCGCCAAGCACACTGGCAACATCTCCCCCAAAACGCCTTTTGTCGCGATGCCCAGATATGGGGTTGACAATGAACAATATCCGCTTTTTGGACATGAACGTGAAACGAATTATGCAAAGTTATTTTTCAATGCGGCAAATGTACATAAATTTCGAATATACAAAGACAAGTGAAATTCAAATATGCGCAGACAGAGGAAAAAATGCAAAAAAAATATACTTTTGCGCACTTTTTTTAGAAGGAGTTTTTTTATGAAGAAATTTCTGCAAAATGATATTACAGTGCTGGTTCTAAGGCTGTTGCTTCTATATGCCTGCCTCATTTTGACTCAAGTCGCCTTTTATGGTTACAACAGAATGTTGATGGGACCGTTGACTTGGCAGGAAATCCCTATGCTTTTTTTAGGCTCGATAAAGTTTGCCACGGCATCCATCTTTTATCTGAACGCCCCGTTTATTTTACTGTCGCTAATTCCCTTTCGATTCCGCCAAAACAGTGTTTATCAGAAAGTTCTGTGTTGGCTGTTCTGCGTTACCAATTCCATAGGGATAGTGGTGCTGAATTTAACAGACACGATCTATTTCAGTTATGCTTTCAAAAGGATCACTTCTGAGGAGACGCACTTCTTTCGTGAAAATGACAATACTATCGACATTCTGTTCAAAGGAATGGTGGAAAACTGGTACCTAGTGCTGTTTGGCGCGCTGCTGATTTTCTTGTTGGTTTACCTCTATAAAAAGATAAAATATCATCCCACGGAAATAAAGAACAATTGGTTGTATTACGGCGTTGGTGTGCTGTCGTTGGCTGTTGCGGTTGTGTTGTGGGCCTTCGGGATTCGGGGCTCAACAGACATGAAAGCGCGTCCTATGTCAATGGGCAATGTCTCTTATTATGCGCAATCTCCTCAGAAGGGTGTGCTGGTGCTGAGTAATCCGTTCTGTCTGATTCGCACTATGGGGATACACGAGCTGGAAACACCGGTCTATTTTGACGAGACGGAATTGGCGACACTCTTTACGCCTTATCATTACCCCTCATTGGCGCAACCCCCGGTGGCGGAAGGCAAGAACGTGGTGATTTTCGTGTTGGAGAGCTTCAGTCGGGAACATTCGCAATATTTGGCTCCCCATCTGAATCCGGATGGCGGATACACTCCTTTTTTGGATTCTCTGATGCGCGAGGGACTGGTGTTCACCAATGCTTTCGCCAACGGAATGAAGTCCATAGAAGCACTTCCGTCCATTTTCACGTCAATACCTTCCTATAGAACACCCTTCGCGTTGATGCCGCAATCTTTGACCGATTTGGATGGCTTGCCGCGTATCCTTGCCAATCAGGGGTATAGCACGCATTTCTTCTGTGGCGCTTCCACCAATCAGATGGGCTTCGAGGCGTTCGGAAGGTTGTGTGGCATCGATCATTTTCATAATCGGGAAGATTTTGAGAAACTACATCCCGAAGATGGGAATGCCAATGTGTGGGGAATTTGGGATATGCCGTTCTTGCAATTTATGGCTGATGAATTAAACCACTTGGAAACGCCGTTCTTCTCTGCGGTGTTCACGTTAAGTTCCCACCATCCATACGATTTGCCGAGTGAGTATGCGGGCAAAATGCCTCAAGGGAAAACGCAGGTGCAACCGTGTGTGGCCTATACGGACCTCTCCTTGCGCAAATTCTTCGAGAAGGCCTCCCAAATGCCTTGGTTTGAGAACACGTTGTTCATCTTTGTGGCCGATCATGTCTCGCCGCAGATGGCCGCCAAAGAGACTCGCAAGCCCAGGGGTAATACCGCTATCATATACTTTATGTTTACGCCTGACCATTCTGTAAAGGGTCGTTATGAGCATGTGACCCAGCAGGTTGACATAATGCCCACCACGTTAGGATTGATGGGGTATGACAAACCCTATTTTGCTTTTGGACGTGATGTCTTCAATGAGCCTGATCGCAAACCCATGGTAGTGAACTGCGTGCATCAGATTTATCAGGCCTTGACAGACTCTTTGAGTCTCTATTTCGACGGTGAACGTCGCAAGTATGTCTATGCTGCGGATGATGCTCTTCAGCGAAACAACATTATGGATATGTCCAATCCTGAGCAGCAGGCGTTGGAGCGTGACCTGAAAGCAGTGCTCCAGTCCTACTACGATCATGTGGGAAGAGGTGACCTCCGGGCTCCGAATTCTGAAGCTGGAAACAAGAATGTTGAGGCGAAGTAGTGACGGATAGTTTCTTTTGCAGAAGAAAAAACAGTCATTTGTCAAAAAAAAAATCAAAATCATACTTCGTATGAAAAAAAATTATACCTTTGCACCCGCAAAAAAGCAGAAACTCTATTACATTTTTTTATAAACATCAAAAAATTAAAGTTTTATGAGAAAAAAAGTTAGAAATGTGATCATTATCGGTGCTGCTGGAAGAGACTTCCACAATTTCAACACCTTTTTCCGTCACAACAAAAACTACAACGTAGTCGCTTTCACCGCTGAGCAAATCCCCGGTATCGACGACCGTATGTATCCGAAGGAACTGGCTGGTGAAGATCTTTACCCGAAGGGTATCAGAATCTATCCCGAATCCAAGTTGGCTGAACTGATCAAGGAATTCGACGTTGACGATTGTGTGTTCGCATACAGCGACAAACCGTACGCATACGTCATGGGCATCAGCGCTATCGTGAATGCAGCTGGCGCTAACTTCTGGCTCATGGGTCCGAAAGACACCATGGTGAAGTCTAAAAAGCCCGTCATCGCTGTCGGCGCTACCCGTACCGGTTGCGGTAAATCACAAACTTCCCGTAAGATCATCGAATATCTCGTTGGAATGGGCTTCAGAGTGGTCGCTGTGCGTCACCCCATGCCTTACGATCCCGATTTGAACAAACAAATCGTCCAACGTTTCGCTTGCGTTGATGACCTCAAATATCAAAACTGCACCATCGAAGAGATGGAAGAGTACGAACCCCATGTGGTCACCAAACGTAACGTCATCTACGCTGGTGTTGACTACGAAGCTATCCTCAAGGGTGGTAAGACCAAAGATCCTCAAACCGGCAAGTGGGTTGAGATGGCTGGCGCTGAGAACGATCCCGACGGTTGCGACATCGTGCTTTGGGACGGTGGTAACAACGACTTCCCGTTCTACGTTCCTGATTTGACCATCGGCGTTGCTGACCCGTTGCGTCCCGGCGCTGAGGTGAGCTACTATCCTGGTGAAGTCGTCGCTCGCATGGCTGACGTTATCGTCATCAACAAGATCGACTCTGCTTCTCTGGAGAACATCAACACCGTTCGCGCTAACCTGCGCAAAATCAACCCGACGGCTAAGCAAATCGACGCTGCTTCTATCCTCACGGTTGACAAACCCGAACTGCTTAAGGGCAAGAAAGTCCTCGTCGTGGAAGATGGTCCTACATTGACCCACGGTGAGATGAAGATCGGCGCTGGTACAGTCGCTGCTCTGAAACATGGTGCTGAACTCATTGACCCGAGACCTTACACCGTTGGTAAACTTTCTGAAACCTTCAAGATTTATCCGAACATCGGTACCTTGCTGCCTGCTATGGGTTATGGTGCTGAACAAATGAAGGACCTCGAAAAGACCATCGCAAATACTCCTTGCGACGCTGTCGTTATCGGTACTCCTATCGACCTGCCTCGTTTCATCAAGATCAAACAACCCGTTGTGAAGGTCGGTTATGAACTGCAGGAGATCGGTACTCCTACTTTGAAGGAAGTTTTGGACGAATTCGTTGCAAAACACAACCTCAAACCCAAAAGACGCAAAAAATAATTTGTTTCTTGTATAGTTTTGAAGAAAAGGCGTGCCATTTCGGTGCGCCTTTTCTGGCTTTTTGCTATTGGCTATTAGCTTTTTGCCAATAGCCAACAGCTAATAGCCAATGGCAAAAAAATTTATTAAACTTTCCACGCCGAACATTGTCTAAAAAGTGTATTTTTGCAAACGGATTAAAATAGTAAAATTACATTATGAAAAGAATAGTTACTCTCCTGTTGGTTATGGCCGCTGTTGCGGTTAACGCTCAGTCAATCAAATTGTTCTATGGTGAAACACCAATGAATAATAATGATACGGTCTTTGTGCCAGTGGATGGACACAGCGACCAAACGGATGCCTTTTTTGGTTATCAGAACCTGACTGACAACGCTTTTGAGTTCCGTGTCAAGAAAGAAGTGATCTTCCATGGCGAAGATGCTGACTTCTCTTTCTGCATCGGCGAATGCTACACCGGAAACTTGTCAATACCCATCTCTTTAGCCGCTAATGAGGTGGTCTCTTCTAACGACCAGATGGGCTTGCATACTATCTACATTGGCCCTGAAGAACCCGCTTTGGTGAAATACACGTTTTTTAGAACCGATAACGAGTCTGATGCAGTTTCGTTCTACATTGGTTACAGCACAGGCACTGGCGTGAAAGAAGCCGATGTTATGAAGGTGTTACGCGCTTTCCCGAACCCTGCGGTCTCTTATGTGAACATCGATTTCGTGGCTCCTGATCACGATGCCTTCCTGGTGATTAAAAATCTCACCGGCAAGGAGGTCTATCGTGCCTCCGTCAGCAATGTCGGTCGCAAGCAAGTCAGCGTCTCATCCTTCAGCCCCGGTGTCTATCTCTATGGTATTGAGGCAGATGGACGTATGATGTGTACTAAGAAGCTGTTGGTCAAGTAGTCCCATTTCTTCTGTTCGGCGTTTTTCCTCCAATCAATGTTTTTAGAACATTGGCTTGTGGTCACCCAGTATAACTGGGATAAGGTTTTGCAGCCCAATAATTGGCTTACAGCCTTGTTTTGTGTGCTGCTTTTCCTGTTTACGCTGTTGCTGGTTACGTTTCGGCGTAAGATGCTGCTGCTTTTCCGCGCTCTTTTCTCCCAACGCCATTTCTCTCTGGTGCAACGCGATGGTAAAGTCTTGGAAACACGAGGCTCCATCCTGTTGCTCTTTTTCAACCTGCTCACTCTTACCGCTGGATTGGTGATGTTCTGCACCACCTATCTGCCTTCACACATGTCTAAGTTGCCCTTTGTCGCCTATCTGGGCATTGGCTTTGTAGTGCTGTTGCTGGCCTATGTTCTCAAGCTGCTTGCTAACGAACTCTATTCCGTGCTTTTCGGTCGCGATAAGGAACGTGCCGCCGTCAATCAGTATAAATTCATCGTGATGACCGACTTCTCCGTGCTGGCCTTTCCGATGCTTCTTCTGGTGCAGTATGCGGGCTTCCGTTTCCTCTATTATGTACTTTTCGCTGTCTTGATCCTTCTTCTCTTGATATGGCTGTATCGCCTGATGAAAATAAATTCAATGAGCGGCCACTGGTTTCATTTTTTTCTCTATTTTTGCACCCTTGAAATTTTACCTTGGATATTATTGTTTAAGGTATTGTTAATTGTTTGATAGATAATAAATTAAAGATAGTAATAAAGATCTCATAAAAGTACTGAAATGAGAATAAAAAACATATTAGTTTCCCAAAATGCGCCGGAGGATATCGAAAGATCTCCTTACGGGGACTTGATTAAGAGATATAGTATCAATATTGATTTCTATAAATTCTTTAAAATCAAATGTACAACGGCCATCGAATTTCGGAAGACGCACATCAACATTCTGGAATACGAATCCATCGTGTTTTCAAGTACGAATACGATTGACAAGTTCTTCGAATTGTGCAAGGATATGCGCATAGAAATGCCGGAGTCGATGAAGTATTTCTGCGCCACAGAGTCTATTGCCCTCTATTTGCAGAAGTATGTTCCGTATCGGAAACGTCGCGTGTTTGCCGCGAAAGACGCTCAGGTCACTAGCTTCTATGACCTTCTGATCAAGAACAAGTCGGTCAGTATGTTGATCCCGTGCAGCCAGGACGGCATTTCGTCCCAACTGGAGTCGGTGCTGACAGAGAATGAGATCAAGTTCGCGCAGGCGGTGGTCTTCAAAATTGAGTTCGCCGATCTGGTGCACGATGTGGATATCGACAAGTACGACATGATTGCGTTCTTCAGTCCTAATGGTGTCAAGTCGTTGCAGCATAATTACCCTGATTTCCAACAGGGAGAGAAGGCGTTTGCTGCGCTCGGCAATGCGGCTAAGCAGGCTGTGGAAGAGGCGGGCTGGACCCTTCATGTGATGGCTCCCACCAAAGAGTATCCTTCCCTGACCGAGGCCTTGGATGCTTTCCTGAAAGAATATGCCAGCCGCAGACGCTAAATCGTTTTCCTTCCCGAAAGCCAATCGTCTGAAATCGTCGTTGCTCATCAAAGAGGTGGTGCAACAGCGGCAGAGTGTCTTCTGCTTTCCCGTGAAATGCTTCTATCAAGTGATCGAAGCCAATGAGAATGTTGCTCCCAAAATAGCGGTGTTAGTCTCCAAAAAGCGCTTTCATCATGCGGTGGATCGCAACCGCGTGAAACGGTTGTTTAGAGAAGCGTATCGACTCCATTGTCACGAACTATCATTGCCTGCTCACCTTACGTTGAATATGTGTTGGATGTTCGTGGGGGTGGAGAAACCCACGCAACAGCAGGTGGAGGCTGCCGCTGTACAAATATTCCATGACCTTACATCCAAAATAGCTTCTGAAAAGCCATGAAAAAGCTCTACCAAGGCTTTTGTAAAATCTTGTCTATGATGTTGATAGGGTTGATTAAACTCTATCAAGTGACGTTGTCGCCCTTCATTGGGCGCTCTTGCCGTTACACTCCCACTTGTTCCAACTATGGGGTCGAAGCTATCCAAAAGCACGGTCCGTTCAAAGGCACGTGGCTGACCATCAAGCGCGTGCTTTCCTGCAATCCGTGGGGAGGCAGCGGGTATGATCCCGTACCCTAAGTGAAGGGTCGGGGGGCAAGGGACTAGGGGCACACTTCACACATCGCATTTTTTTGTTTCTTTGCAATCTTTAAATATTCGCAATTAATCTTCGGGATTGTTTTGCTATCTATTTGTCAATGAACAGAATAAAAGGTTTTGGGAAGGTTCGGGAACTGACCGTTTTGCTGGGATGGGTCGGGTGTTTGCTCCTGCAATGTGCGTTTTGGGGCGGACTTTCGGCGCAGGACCTGCGCGGAAAGGTCTATTCCGTGGACGAGAAGGGAGATACGGTGGCGGTTTATATGGCGCGATTGCAATGGCTGAATACCGCCATGGGTACCTACACGAATCCTCGTGGCACCTATCGTTTGCCGTTTGCCAAAACCGATACCCTGTTGGTGAGTTATTCTTTTTTCAAGCCTGATACACTGATTGTTACACCTGATACGAAACAACGCGATATTTTCCTCAATATGACCCAGCCGCTGCAAGAAGTGGTGGTCTCAAAACGCAAAAAACCAAAATATGTTCGTAAAGGGAATCCCGCCGTGGAACTCGTGGAAAAGGTGATAGCACGTAAGGATTCGAATAGTATCGAATTTGCAGATAGCTATAAATCAAAGATTTACAAGAAGATGGTGATGTCGTTTGGACGTTTTGAAATGAACTTCCAGAAAAACGCTTTCAATCGACAGCTCTCCTTCCTGGAAAAATACATTGATACCGTCAGGACTGACACAGTTCCTGTCGTGGCTTTCTCCATAAGAGAGTTTTTGTCGGATCATTATTATCAAAAATCGCCTCGTAAGAATGTTAACTATTTGATTTCCAAACGAATGAAAGGAGTTGACGAGGTGTTGCACGAAGAGGGTAACGGGGTGAATTTGGATGCCATGTTCGCAGAAGTGAATATTTTTGAGAATAATATAGACTTGATGCTCAATAGCTTTGTGAGTCCGCTCTCTTCCACCATAGCTACGTTATATTACCACTATTTCATTACGGATACTCTCCTGGTTGACAGTATTCCCTGTGTTGAGCTCTCTTTCGCGCCGGTCAACAGCAGGAATTTCGGCTTCACGGGGCGGCTCTACATTGTCAATGACGGCACTTACGCCTTGAAAAAGTATGCCATCAATGTCCCTATCGACATCAACATGAATTATGTGAAGCGACTGATAGTAGAGCAGGATTTCAAGAAAATTGACAGTATTGGTTTGTGGGTGCCGAACACTTCAGAAACGTTTGCTTCGTTTGTGATCATAAAGCGAAAGCAGAAGAAGCAGCGGCAAGTCTATATTCGGCAGAATACCATCTACTACCAATATGAGTTAGGAGCACGTATCCCGGATTCGTTGTCGGCTAAGGGAGGGGATGTCGTAGCACCGGATGCGGAGAAGTACAAACGGTGGCAGTGGGATCTGATGCGGCCGGAGCCTCTGAACCGCCAAGAGTCGGTCATCGACAGTCTTCCGAGCGAGTTCCGCCGGTTGCCAATATACAAGGTGTTGGAGAAAACGGCGGAAATCCTGGCAACAGGCTATATACCCATAACCAAGAAGCGGAAGGATAGTCCCTTGGATATTGGTACCATATACGACATGATTAGCTACAATCCGACGGAAGGGCTTCGTTTGCGTGTGGGTGCCATGACTACCGCCAAGCTTCACAATCAATTGTTCATGACGGGTTATGTCGCGTTTGGTTGCAAAGATTTGCGGTTCAAGTACAACGCCACTATGATTTACAGTTTTGTGAAGAAGACGCGTCACTACAACGAGTTCCCGCGCCATGCACTCTATCTCAGTACCAGTTATGACATGGAGATGATAGGGCAGAGCTTTTCATATATGGATCGCGACAATATACTGATGTCCTATACCGTTGACTCTCTGTCATCTTCGGCACAGTATGTCCGTCGTCATAAGTTGCGTTATTTGCGTGAATGGCAGAACAAATTTAGCATCGACACTTGGGTCCAATATGAGAGCAGTGAAGGTGCAGGTACATTGAATTACTGGAGGATTAACCCGGACGGCACCACCACGCGTATCAACGATTATCAGAATCTGGAGTGGACGGTAAAGGTTCGTTGGGCTCCTGGCGAGCGGATTTACAACAAACAATCCGGTAGGGGCGACATGCTCAGATTGGCCAAAAGTCCGGCCGTGCTGCAACTAACGCATACGTTCGGTCTTTTTGGCGGTCTCGACTGGTACAACCGGACGGAATTGTCCATCGAGAAACGGTTTGGGCTTTCCGCGTTCGGTTATATCGATGTATTGGCCCAAGGCGGTATCGTCTGGAATTCGGTACCTTTCCCGAAACTGTTTGTCCCGCAGAGTAATCAGTCGTGGTTCCTTACCCCCAACACTTTCTGCCTGATGAAGCCAATGGAGTTTATCATGGACAAATATGTGGGGCTATATGCCACTTATCATCTGAAAGGATGGATTTTCAACCTTATTCCGCTGTGGAATCGGCTGCATTTTCGTGAAGTTGTTTCCTTTAGCGGTGTTTACGGCGGATTGTCAGCCAAGAACACGCCGTCGCCAAGTACCCCGGGACTCTACGTGCTGCCCGATGGTTGCTCTCCAATGGGAAAAGTGCCGTATATGGAAATCACCGCCGGCATTGAAAACATATTACAAATTTTGCGTATCGATTACGTCCGCCGCCTTTCTTACGCCAAAGACCTGACAGGTTGGGGCAAGAACGGGGTGAGGGTGTCGTTGGAGATTAGTTTTTAGTTTTTAGGGAATAGGGAATAGGGAGTAGTTGAGGGTCAAGGGTCAAGGGAATAGGAGGTTAAGAGTCTTGCGGCTTGGTGGAAAGACATCATATTATGGTGTCGTGTGTGTCCCGGTAGGTTCTCCACAAATACACAATTGCCATGGCACTGACTAAGGCGCAGGAGATGGCCGTGGGGATAGAACCGCGCACGTCGGTGAATTGCAGGTCGTTAGTGTTGATGCCACGGCCTTGTAGAGTGTAATCAATGAGAATCGAAAGGGCATTATGCAGCACATGTGCCAAAATGGGTAGCCATAGCGAACGACTCCAGAAAAAGAGGTAGCCCAAATAGACACCTAACACAAATCGAGGAATGAATCCGTAGAATTGGAAATGCAGTGCGCTGAAAATCAGTGCAGTGATGAGAATTCCGATATGAGGATTCTTGGTCCATTTCATCATTAGCGGCTGTAGGGCTCCTTGGAAAAAGAACTCCTCGCAAACACCTGCCAACACCGCGAATATCAACAGGTTGGATATTAGATCCCAAGTGCTGTGCTGGCTGGTGACGAGTTCCAAGATGTGGTTGGCAGCTTCTTCCATGGTGCGCATGAATTCCGCCACGGTGCCTTCCTGCGGCATGATGTTCTGGTTAAACGCAGACAGTACGCCTACTATGGGCAGCAATGTGATGGAGAGAATCAGCACGATGTTGGTCATAGAGTAGGGCGGTTTCCGGTTCGCGGCATTGTAGTTGAACCACATCCGATCCTGGCAGTAGGCGAATAGCAGCGCGGGCACTAAGAATGTGCCGATGGTTGTGAGCATCTGTGAGATGCGGATGGCCGTCACGGGGTCGGAAGCCTCCAGCATGTTTGGGGTGTGGTAGGCCAGCAGGATGATGAACTCCCCAAGGGAAGAGAAAATCAGCAGTCCGCCGATCATTAACAACGCCAACACCAGCAGTTGTATCCAGTATGATTTCTGTTGTAATTGCATGTCATTAATCTTTTACCGTTTAGGGTAGAGACGCGATTTGTCACGTCTCTACAGAGATTACCATCTCTTAACCACAATCTTCCGCGTCACGCTCTGTCCGTCGTCGAGCATAACCTTGACCACGTAATGTCCTGTGGCGAATCCGGTAACGTCGATCTGCATGCTTTCCGGACTGTCTGCGTTGACTTTGCGGACAAGCTTGCCGTTGAGGTCATAGACGAACACTTGTTTCATGCGGTCGCCGTTGATGTTGAGCACTGCGCTGGTCGGGTTCGGGAAGAATTTGAAGTCGGGCAGCATCACGTGCTCCTCAATGCCGTCGTTGTACTGGACGTAGAGGGTGAGATGGATGATGGAGTCGCAGCCGGCGAGTGTGTAGTATTGGATGTCGTATTCGTAGGTGCCGCTGTCAGCAGGCGTGATGACGAAGCTGCCGTAGGTGTATTCGTGCTCGCGCATAGCGGTGTCGTTCACGTAGATGTCGTATGTCGGGTTGACGGTGAGATGGAGCACATAGACAGAGTCGCAACCGTTGGCGGCGACAAGGCTGTCGTAGTAGGTGCCTTCGGTGTCGAAAACGAAGCCTCTCCATTCGTACGGGGAGTTTTGGCAAGTTTCGCCGTAGGTTTCAGAAAGGAAGGCCGGTAATACGGTGAGGATGAGGTTGACCGTGCTGTCGCAGCCTAAGCTGTTGTTGAGGTATT
>CAMKLG010000051.1 GCA_946413585.1 uncultured Bacteroidales bacterium | reverse complement strand
AAGCGCGATGGTGTACTCAAAAGATGAAATTGGCAGAATTTGAAAAGTATGTCGGTGATGACATGGCTATCTCATACGTCGGCATCCGTGGTGATGAAGACAGGGATGGATACATATCATCTAAACCCAACATTCAGGCTGTTTTCCCTTTTAGGAAAAATATCTGGAGTTTGGATGTCATAAACAAGGTGTTGAATAATGACAATCTGGAACAGTTTATATCATTATATGATTTGCTCTGTCCCAATAACTTTTTAAAAGATGAGATTATGGAAACTGCTTCAAAGCCAATATCAAAGCATTTCTACTTTTCAAAAAAGTTGAATGCCCTGTTGGACTTTGACATAAAGCTTTTTAATCATGTGGTCTTTGCTTTCTTAAAAACCACAGACTACCCGGTAGGCAAATTAGATAAGTTCCCGTTGCTTGACAATACAGATGTTCTTGTGAAAGAGGACATCTTTCGGTTGCTTCGCGAGAGTGGCGTTGGCGTTCCAGCATATTATGAGGAAATCCCATTTGAAATTGACGGAAAAACTGGAACCTATTGTCGAAGCCGTTCGGGGTGTTACTTCTGTTTCTTCCAACAGAAAATCGAATGGATCTGGCTCTTTGAACAACACCCAGACCTTTACGAAAAGGCAATGGAGTTTGAAAAAGATGGTTATACGTGGAATCAGAATGAGAGTCTAGCTGAATTGTGCAGACCAGAACGCGTGCGCCAAATCAAGCTTGACATTATCAAGCGCCAGGAAGAAAACCGCAAGCAAAACAAAGGGACAACGCTTGTGGATGTGTTAGGTGATGAAATTATGTGTACTAATTGTTTTATATAAGATGTCAAGATACCGAGCATTTATTCATGATGATGATGATAATGAGAGATACAGACTCACATATTATCATAATCCACAAAGGTGGATTGACAATTTGTTGGAGACAAACAACCCGATACGTGACCTCGCAAATTGGTCAAATGAGATAAAATATCTTAACGACCAGAATAGTGATGTGTCACAAGAGATAAAAAATTTGCCAACAGATCGTGGCGGAGTGTATATGTTCTACTTAAAAGGGATCAATCTACCTTTTGTTGAAAATTATATTTTATATATCGGCAGGTGTCAGTTTACATCAAATCAAAATATCAATAAAAGGGCTAATGAATACCTTAAAGATGAAAGAATTGAAATTAAAAGAATGTTTCGGAAGTGGAAAGAGTATCTATATTATAGATATTACCCTGACACTGATAATGAAAAGATTTGTTCAAATGAAGTCAAGCTAATAAGGGCTATTGCTCCTGAATTTAACGAAGAAATACCAAACAATTTTGAGGTACAGAATACTGTGCCTGCATTTACAAACATGTAAAGATATGGAACCGATAAAAATACCAGCCATTAGAGGGAAAATAGGTGATACCATTTATTATTGTACAACCCTGACTTTCAAGCAAATTAGTACAATGGTGAAAAAAGTGGACGATGAGTTGCATACAGCAAATTCATTAAAAGAACAAATCCAACGCTCACTTACTGATAATTACTTAAAAATCAAGGAGTACATTATTAAGCGTGAGGATCGTTTTTTTGATAGTCTTGTTCTTGCAGTTTATGATGGAGACCCATTATGGACCGAAGTGAGATTTGAAATAGAAGGCATACAATACCCTAATGTCGGATTGTTAGAATTCAATGGTCAAGAAAAAATATTTCCAGTTGATGGGCAACATAGAGTTGAAGGTATTAGAGCCTCCGTTGCAGAAAAAGAGGAACTCGGAAATGAAACTATTAGTGTGATGTTAATAGGACATCAAAACACCAAGGAAGGGATGGAGAAGTCAAGAAGAATTTTCTCAACATTAAATAGGTATGTTAAACCTGTTCGTTTAGGTGATATTATTGCTTTGGATGAAGATGACATTGTAGCAATAACAACCCGAGATTTATTGGAATCTTATCCGTTATTTATGGGAAATAGGGTTAAAGCGAGTAATAGCAAATCTATTCCACAATCTGATAAAACAGCCTTTACTTCATTAATGACTTTATACGAATGTCATTTTGTCCTATATAATACATACATTTCACAAAAAGAGCATCGTCATTTTAGTTCTCGCCAACTAAAAGACAATCTTAAATATCGACCCTCGGACGAGGTTTTAGCTGATTTTAATCGTTATTTAGTTGATTTTTGGGATTGCATGGCATCAACTTACACAGAGATCAGCAGTTATATTGTTGACAAATCCAATAATCCTGCAGAGGAACTTCGATCTGAAGAAACTGGTGGAAATATGTTCTTTCGGCCAATTGGCCTTTTGCCATTTATTGAAGCGGTTTCTAGGATAACTCTATCTACAGGCAATTCGACAGAAGAAACAATTGGCTTATTTGCAAATTTAAATCGAAATGTGCATTCTGATCTATGGGACATGATATTATGGAATCCAAGAACGAAAAAAATGCTTATGAGAAATCAATCTTTGGTGTTTTATCTTTTGATAAAAATGACAGGAATCGATATATTGGCAGAAAAAGAAAAAACAACAATGATAAACAAGTATGCTACAATATTCAATATCGATTATGATGAAGCCGAAATGAGAATAAACGATTTGTTCATCAATTGATAGGTTATGCTCAAAGAAGTCTCATTTCCGCCGCATCGCAGATTCAAGTCGCGAACAGAGTGGGAACCGATTGGTTTCTTCTCTGATTGCTTGTGCAATGCCACTCAATTCGATTTGATGTTGGGTTTTTTCTCCTCTTCGGCTATCAATGTGTTGGCAGATGGTTTTGCTTCGTTCCTATACAATGGCGGCAGGATGAGACTTGTTGTTAATGATATTCTTACAGAGGAGGACAAAAAAGCTATCGCCAATGGCGAACTTGACACACCGATTCCTTTCTTCGACATTGACAATATTGAAACTCTCAAAAGCACACTCTCAGAACGTGATACACACTTCTTCGATTGCCTCTCATGGTTGATTCGAAATAATCGTCTTGAAATCAAAATCATTGCCCCGAGAGATGGAGTTGGGATTTCACACACGAAAACGGGTGTCTTTAGCGATGGGGTCAACAATGTAGGCTTTGACGGATCGTGCAATTTCTCACGGACAGCACTCCTCAATAACATTGAGAGTTTGACAGTGTCTTGCAATTGGGATGGAAATATTGAAACGGCAAAGATCAACTCTCTCAAGAATGAGTTTGAACTCGTTTTTAGTGGAAAAGATGAAAACGTTATCTTTGTTCCTACCAACAAGGTTAAAACCCGTATAACTGATGCATTCAAGGACAAAGATTTGTCAAAGTTGTTAGAACAAGAGTATCTTTTTATCCAACAAGATATTGCAAACAATTCACTACCACAAACGGTTGTCAAAGCTTTAGACAAAGCAAGGAATAAGGTGGAGATCGCTATTGAGAAAATCAAGAAGCAAGGCGAAACAGTTGAACCAATCGATTTTGGCAAGCCTTGTTTTCCGTACAAATCCGGTCCCCGCGAATATCAGAAGCAGGCACTTCAAAATTGGAAAAACAACAAGCAAAAGGGCTTGTTTGCGATGGCAACAGGTACAGGAAAAACCATCACTTCTCTCAATTGTCTGCTCGAGATTTATAACCAAAAGAAGTACTATAAAGCCATTATACTGGTTCCGACTATAACACTTGTCGAACAATGGGAACTTGAATGCAAGAAGTTTTATTTCAGCAATATCATAAAGGTTTGTTCTAAGTACAGTAATTGGAAGTCTGCGGTAGCTAATCTTCGTTTGCTTGAGATGACAAATGCCAACAAAGAATTGTCTTATATCATCATATCCACCTACGCATCGTTTGTTCGCTCCAATGTTTTCTTAGAACTAAACCAATTTCCAAAAAACAAGCTACTGCTTATAGCAGACGAAGCGCACAACATGGGTGGTGGTCTGATGGTCAATCGATTGCCTGAAATAAAATATTCACGGAGAATAGGCCTTTCTGCCACGCCGGAACGTCAATTTGACGACAGTGGCAATCGTAAATTGATGGATTTCTTCAGGTGTGATGACCATTACACCTTCGAATACTCTATGGCAGAGGCTATAGAAAACGGTGCTCTCTGTCGTTATTACTATTATCCGCATGTTGTTAGGCTGACTGAAAATGAAATGGATGAATATGTGGATATTTCGAAAAAAATAGCAAAAGTCATAGGGTATCAAGATGTCGAAAGCCAAGAAATCTTAAAAATGCTTTTGTTGAAGCGAAAACGAATCATTCATAAAGCTGCTAACAAGTTGGGCGTTTTTAAACAGATACTTCAGCAACGTATGACAGAAAAGAACAGTTTGAAATACACATTAGTTTATGTCCCAGAAGGCAACAAACCTGATGATTTTGAAGCTGACATTTTCGATAAGACAGACACAATTGCATCTGACCCAGAGACAGAACATCTGATTGACGATTTTACGCGCATTGTTCGAGATATGGATTCTCACATCATTGTTCGCCAGTTCACTTCTGAATCAACTGATCGAGATGCTATGCTCAAAGGCTTTGCTGAAGGAAGCATTGATGTACTTACGTCTATGAAGTGTTTAGATGAAGGTGTCGATGTCCCACGAAGTGAGTTGGCTATTTTCTGTGCAAGTACTGGTAATCCACGTCAGTTCATTCAACGACGTGGACGTGTCTTACGCACACACAAAGATAAGCAATTTGCCATTATACATGATCTCATTGTTATTCCTGACGATGTGTTTGATGAAGAATGCTACACATTGGAGAAGAATCTTGTAGAAAGTGAATTATGCCGAGTAAGAGACTTTGCTTCTCTTTCCGAGAATCTTAATGACACTTACAATGAATTAGTTGATATTTTGAACCATTATAATCTTTCAATTTTCAAATAGTTATGCAAATGTATCAAACAAATGAGGATAAATTATTACAAGCTGTATTGAATGACAAACAGCTGTATGATATTTATGGTTTTGATCCCGACGATTACTATTCCATAGCCGAAGCCATGGATTCTGACATCCCGATTATCAAGGCAATTGCTACGATAATCGAAAGGCATGAAGAAAAAGTGTCAGAGAAAGAGATATATACCGAAGTTAGTAACCAATTAATTCGGCAGTTATGATTATCAAGGATATTAAAATCAAAAATTTCCGTAGTTATTACGGTTATAATACTCTTACATTGTCCAAAGGGTTAACATTGGTTATCGGTGATAACGGAGATGGCAAAACAACATTGTTTGAAGCATTGGAATGGTTGTTTAAAACGGCAAGTGAAGATAAACAACTAACCCATATTTCTGAAAAAAGAAAATCAGAATTAGAAGTTGGGCAAAGCGATGACGTTATTGTTGACATCACTTTTGAACACGATGGTGAAAAGGAAATTGAGAAGTGCTTTACCTTTGAAAAAGTTTCAGAGGATTTTATTCGAATAAAAGATTTCAAATTTAATGGATATTCCATAGACGGATCAGAACGTTTGTTAACTCGTGGTGATGTGATGCTAAACCAATGTTTCGAACCTGTTATTAGAAAATACTGTCTATTTAAAGGGGAAAACAACCTTAATGTTTTTGATAATGAAACAGCTCTTAAAACATTGGTTGATACCTTCTCTGGCATAAAGCAATTCGATGAATTGGTCGAAATGACATCTAATTTTGAGCACAAATCGGCAAATGCAGCACGCAATGAATTACAAAAAGATAAACGTGTATCAAGCGAAGCAAAAGACCTAAACAGGCAACTTGAAATTGTGTCTAATGCAATTCAAGATATTCGAAAAGAATTGAAAGAGAAAGAGATATCTATCACCGATTTTACCGAGAAAATCGAACTGATTGAAAAGAATCAAGAAACCCAAGAACGCTATCAAGATATAAAAGGCCGAATACATGAGTTGCAAGAGAAAAAAGCAAAATTGTTAGCTCTTTCGTCTTGTAATTACAGTACAAATTTGTTAGATGAATTATGGATTCTCAGGTCTTTTCTCCCAATAATAAAAGAGTTTTCAGCAAAAGCCTCCGCATTAAGCAAAGAAAAAAGAAGACTCGAAAAGCAGGAGACTGAGCGTCGGGCAAAAGAAGCCGGCGAGCGGGAAGCAATCTCCAAAATTCAGAAGCTTGCAAACGATGCGGTGCCCCTTCCTTGGAACCTGCCGGACAAGGAGACGATGCAGGAAATGATTGATGATGAAATCTGTAAAGTCTGTGGTCGTCCTGCACCTAAAGGGTCTGAGGCATATCATTTCATGTGCCAAAAGCTGAACGAATATCTCGCCAATATTTCTGCACAAGTGGTAACTCCGCCGAACGAAGAGGAAGAAGAGCAGCCGTTATTCCCCAATTCTTTCATCAATGAGCTTCATTCCCGCCAAATCAAGTTAAGCGGCGAAACAGAACAGGAGATCGCAGGGATTTCAACAACTATCGCCGACCGCTTGGATTTTATCACAAAACGCAAAACGGAGCTTTCGGATGTGACCAAACAGATTCAAGAGCTCACCGATGAAATGAACGATTTGCTCATGCAGTCTAATCTGAGCGCTGAGATTCTGGACAAGAACATTAAAGATTGGAAAGGCTTTTTTGAAGCAAAAGGGCGTGCGGAAAAACGTGCTGTGGAGTTGAATGAAAAATTGAAGATAGAGGAGGAAAACAAAGCAAATCTCCAAGACAGACTCTCCAAACTTGAGCCAGAAAGTACGATGACGAAAGTCTATCAGCGTGTTCACACCGCTTTTGAGCGAATTATGAAGGCATTTGTGAACGCAAAGGAACAAAATGTCAGAAATTTCCTCCAAATGTTGGAAGAGGTCGCCAACCAATATTTGGCTAAGCTGAACAAAAACGATTTCTACGGGGTCATTCACATCCGTAAGACTATCGACAATTCCGCCCGCATTGAACTTCACAGTATGAATGGTGGCAGAATTGAGAATCCGAACGGAGCCTTGAAAACCACCATGTACATGTCAGTGCTGTTTGCCATTTCCCAAATCACGACCTTGAAACGCGAGCAGGACTATCCGCTGATCTTCGATGCCCCAACATCGTCATTCGGCGGTTTCAAAGAGGACACATTCTACAATGTGATTGATACAATTGAAAAACAGTGCCTTATCGTCACCAAGGATTTGCTCAACGTTGACAAACAAACGGGTGAGAAACAACTTGACTTCGACACCATCAACAAGCTTTCCTGTTCTGTTTATCGCATCGAGAAGGTGGAGCCGTTTAACGACAAAGACCTGTCAACCATTCAAACCATAATCAAACGCATAAAATAGTTCATCATGGCAGCAGAAAAATTATATGATCTTTGGATCACCCGTAATCCCAAGTGGGAAAAAAGATACGAAGACAGTATCATTGGAAACTTCTGTAACTATCGGCGAGGTGCCACGTCTTTAGGAGAGGATCGCGGCAAAATATTTGGTGGAGGTTACGAAATTTATATTATCGCCTTTTTTATCGGCTTGTATTTCAACCAACGGCGAAAATTGATAGAAGACAGTCAGAAAATAAAAGATTTCGGCCACCAAATACAATATTGGGGAGATTTGAATGCTGACAAAGTCAAAGTGAAAGGTCGCAAACCGTATCCCAAACTTCGCGAATACATTTTCACCGCTCTTGTCGCCCGCACCGACATTGACTTCATCGCTCTTGAAAAAGGCGAAATGACACCGCGCAAGGCCGTTGATATGCTGATGCAGACAATGGAGGAGTACGCCAATTGGGGCTTCCACTTCATCGAGGACAAACTCACCGACGACCCCAACTACTTCTACCGCGAGACCGCCTTCCTTGAACTTTTCATGGCTTTCGATGCATCTGTCAGTGCAGGTGAAGAGGACGATGAGCCGGAACCGTTGGATTGATCAATCTCCTCTGCTCCACTCGTGTCACGGTCACATCATCTTCTTCCTCTTCCTCCTCCGATTTACCAATAGAAGACAATAGGATGGCAGTGCCGGTTGCGGACTCATGCCGGAGACACGCTACTGCATGGCGACTGTGTGGCGTGTTTCCTGCACGCTTGGTGGTGCTGTTCATTCCCATTGCCGTCTCATCCGATCCATGAATGCCGGAACCGCCGGACATTTGCCGGCCAAACGGAATCTCCGCCTCGCCAGAGAACAAATCAATGGAACACCGCGTTTCTAGACAAAAGAATTACTCAGAGCGCAAGCACACACCTTCGCAGCAAACAAATACAAGAATCGGAAAGCATTCCCAAAAAAGAATGAAATATTTGTGTTTTTTGGATTCTATTCCAAAAAAATCGTATTTTTGCGGTGCGATAAATAGAAAAGCAAACAATCCTTACTTTGGACGCCATGCCTGTGACTTTTCACAATGGCATTAAGCAGCAAAACGTATTAGATTGGTTGTTAGAACAATAGTGTGAAGCCATATCTTCGGCCGTAAATATTATCCCCAAATTTTCCCTATCTTTGCCGAAAATTTTCCACTATGCGAAAGACAACGTTCATCATTCTTTTCACCACTATGACAATATTCGGGTTTTCACAAGAGGATTGGTTCGGGTTCAATCGCTACAAGGCTGACAACGAGCGCATTGCCAAGAGCGGCGACTTCCCCGAGGTGGTCTTCATGGGGAACTCCATCACCGAGAATTGGGCCCTCTACCATCCCGAATTCTTCCGCGAGCACCACTACTGCGGCCGATGCATCGGCGGGCAGACCTCGACCCAGATGCTGGCGCGCTTCACTGCCGATGGCTGCCACCCCAACCCCGACACCTATTTCGTCATGGAGGAGCAGGTGCTGAAGGCCATCGGCGAGGCGCTGAAATAACCGGCTCCACCGCCCCCTTCACCCCCTGACGGGCTGTTCCGCGCACCGTTTCCGAACGGCGGTTCGGGAAATTTGCCAACCGCGAGGATTCGGTCGCCTCCGTAAATGCCCCCTCACCCGCCAAAATCTTCCAAAAATCCAGCCGTCCTACCCCAAACACGGCTCTTCAATACATCGCACTTTTTTTGCAATCTGCAATTTTTATCGCGAAAACTGCAACTTTTATCGCGAAAATTGTTGTTTCTATGTGCTTGATTTTTAATGAGTTGAATTAATTTTGTCTTCGATTTTCCCAAGAAGATTTAGTGTGTTTGCGACCTGGAAATTATTAATGTATTTTATCATTAAAATTAAATTGTTATGACGAACATTAAAGATGTAGAAGACAAGATGATCACCCTGAGAAACCAGCAGGTGATCCTGGACTCTGATGTGGCCGAGCTCTATGGAGTAAAGACAAAAGAAATCAATCAAGCGGTCAAGAACAATCCTCGAAAATTCCCCAAGGGATATATTTGGGAATTGAGTGAAAACGAAAAATTAGAGGTGGTCAAAAATTTTGACCACCTCCAGAGACTTCGTTTCTCCCCTCAATTGCCTAAGGCTTTCACTGAGCGCGGTCTTTACATGTTGGCCACCATCCTGAAAAGCCCCAAAGCGGAGGATGCCACCATCGCCATTGTGGAAGCGTATGCTAAATTACGTGAACTCGCTCAGGTGATTGCCGAAGTCTCTCAACACGAGGACGACAAGGCGGAGCAGCAATCGCTGCTGCAGCGTGGTGGACAGTTGGCGGCGGAACTGCTGACTGACAGCCTGCCGATTCAAAGCAGCGAGACTTCCGTGGAACTGAACCTCGCCATGTTCAAGCTTAAGCACACAGTGAAACGGGAAAACGACAACGATGAACGTATTGCGCGTCTTGAGGCGGAACTGGCAGAACTCAAAAAGGAGAGACAGTAAAAAACACAAAACGGCAGCGGATTTGGACCAGGGCAATTAGAGCGTGCAAGGGCATTTTACGGACTTTACCCAATTGCGTCTGCACTGCGGACGCAATAGAACGGGAGCCAATACAGGCGGCCGAGGCATCGGCGGACAGACCTCTACCCAGATGCTGGCGCGCTTCACCGCCGACGGCTGCCACCCCGACCCCGACACCTATTTCATCATGGAGGAGCTGGTGCTGAAGGCGATCGGCGAGGCGCTGAAATAACCGGCTCCACCGCCCCCCTTCACCCCCTGACGAGCTGTTCCGCGCACCGTGTTCGCACGGCGATTCGGGAAAATTTACCAACCGCGAGGATTCGGTCGCCTCCATAAATGCACCCTCACCCGCTAAAGTCTTCCAAAAACACCCCCAATCCACCCGAAACGCGGCTCTTCAATATATCGCACTTTTTTGCAATCTGCAACTGTTATCGCGAAAACTGCAACTTCTATCGCGAAAATAGTTGTTTTTATGTGATTGATTTATAATGAGTTGAATATTGTTTTTCCTTGGTTTGTTTGAAATGATTTTGTATGTTTGTCGGCGGAAAATTAATGTTTGTTAGAATAAAATATAGTTGTTATGACAAACGTCGCAGAGACGGAATACAAGAACGGGATTTTCGGACCAATATATGACCAGTTTCGTGGTCAACCGAAACTTGCAATCAAACATTTGCTGAAAATGCAAAACGGCGAATGTCCTAAAGCTTTGCACCGCGAGGATATAGGCTACATCGACATCGTTTGGGGTGAAAATGATTCAAAAACCAATAAGGGATACGGATTGAAGCATATTGTGGAAAAACATGGTGCCAGCATAAAGGAGTTAGGCTTTGAAGTGGAAGATTTCATTCCGATTGTGGTGCAGTTTGGGAATTTGTCTGTGAAAAAATCAGACGACAAGAAGTTGATATTGGAAAGCGAGACCTTCAGAATTGTTATTCAGACCCGATGGGACAATCAGGAGAAAATCTTTTTGCTAACGGCTTTTGACCTAAGAAAAAAGCCCGAGTGAACCGGGCTATTTCTTGAAACCACCAGGACTGCACTCGTTGGTGATTTTACGATAAAGACACTCCCTTTATCAACGATGCAAAAATACATTTTTTTTTAATATCCAGACATTGTTCGATGATTTTTTAGAAGGAGAAAAGTTATACGCAACCACCGTTCACCACCCACAGACAATTGTCTTTTGCGTTTTCGCCCCTTGCGAACCCGCCATTCCGCTTGCCGCACCACATTCCCTTATCTTTGCCGAAAATTTCCCACATAGCCAACAGCTAATAGCTAATAGCCAACAGCCAACAACTATCTCTCCCCGCTTTTCACGAATTTCGCCCAACGACAGCGTCCGTCCGCGTATTCCACCCGCAGGAGGTAACTCCCGGGCTTTATCGACGTGACATCCAACACCCCCGAAACGGAAACCCGCTTTGTCAACACTCGCTTTCCCTCCGCGTCGTAGACCGACACGGCACGCAAGGGCTCGCCACCGACGTCTATCGTCAAAAAGTCTCCCGTGGGGTTCGGGAAAATTTTTAACATTGAGTCTTCGTTATACTCTGAAACAGAGGTGTTTCCGAGGATATACACGGTGACAGAACTGCGTGAACTTGTGCACAGGAGCGTGTCGTCCTGGAATTGTTCTTCGAGGTAGTAGGTCGTCGTGTCATAGAGCACCGGCGTGGTGAAATAGTCGCCCACGGCGATGGCCTGCGAGGCAGTGTCGGAGTCGTACCAGTGCACCTCGTGGGTGGCCAGCGCGACCACCGTGGTCTGCATTCCCGGCAAGATGTACTGGTCGAAGGCCACGGGCGCCTCGACCTGCGGCTGGAGCTCTACATCGTGGCGGATGCCCACTCCTGGACGCGTGGTGACGTTGAACGTCGCCGTCTGATAGCAGGGGGCGGAAACCTCCACCGTGTAGGTGCCGGCCATGATCGGTCGATGATGGCCTGCGTCTCGGGTTGTATGTTCGCCGCACCCTCCAAGCCGGGCAGGTAGGGATAGTTGCGGTTCAGCTGCACATCGTTGTAGTTGTGGTAGATGGAATGGATGCCGTCTTTCAAGATCAGGTCGTTGGTGAGATAATAGGTGCCGTCGGGGTTCTCCAACGGACAGATATACAGGTCAACACTGTCGGCCATGTGGCTGTTGCTGACGTCTTTGCTTTCGGACGGCAACTCGTAGGGTAGGGCATCCCTTTCCTCCAGCATGACGGCTGTCGGCGCGGCGTTGAGATGGACGCATACGGTGTCGGAATGTGCCGACTCCATATCGCCGCAGCTGTAGGTTATTGAGTAACAATGCTCTCCCGCGCTGGCGAGGCTGTCCACAAACACCGAGTCGGTCACTCCCGAGGCAATCAGCATCCCGTCGCGATAGACGTTGCACAGGTGGCCGCTCGTCTTTCGGCCGCGTATGGAGAGGTCGTCCAGGCAGAACATATACTGGTCGTGCGAGACGCAGTGCACCGCCACATATTTGGCCGCTGCGGGCACCAGGAAGGAGTATTCGTTCCACTCGGCGATGGTCGTGATGGAGTCGCAGTGCAGGGGAATGAAGCTGTTGGCATTCGTGTCCGTCATCGAATAGGCCGCTATGAATTTCTCGTCCGCAAATCGGTCGGCGAAGCTGCGGGCGAAGAACGAGAAGGTGAACGGCTCGGTGAAGTCCAGCTCCGGGCTTACAATCCAGTCGTCGTTGGAGATGTCCGAATGGAACGGGCTTCCGAGAAACCGGTGGCCCGAGTGTGCCGTGGTGTTGTATTGGTTCCCGGCGAGGAGGTAGTCGTCCAGCACCACAAAGGCCATGGGCGAGCCCAAGTTGGGGAAATTCAAGACGCCGAAGGCGGCGGTGGGCGCCCCGTCGCTGGTGATTTCCCAACGATATTGCAGGCCGGGGCGTTCCCACGAAAGCGACGAGAAATCGCCGGACTCCCAGTCCTCCGCAATCGGATGCGAAACCACCTGTCCCGACATCGGCACGACCAAAACGGCCAAAACGACAACTATTAACCATTTGATTTTCATAACTTTATCGAATTTTAATGGATGAACACGATGTGTGACTTTCAGCGTTTTTGACAACCTCGAAAAAAGGAAATCCGATGCAAATCACGCTGTTATCCGACGGCAAAATTAAGAATTTATTGTTTGGGAGACGATTTCAGAGAATTTTTCAATGACGAGTCGATGCCACGGCTGCGCGAATGTCGGCTCTGCCATTTTGTCACCCGGACTTCCGTCGCTCTTCCCGTGTCTCCCGTTTTCCTTCTCCCGTGTCAAAACTGGCACGGAATTTGCAGTATGGAATGCCGTCGAAAATTGACGATAATTCTAACTTAAAATAAAAAACAGTATGAAAAACATCAAACCTTTAGCAGACAGAGTTCTTGTGAAACCTGCAGAAGCTGAACAAAAAACCGCCGGCGGCATCATCATCCCCGACACCGCCAAGGAAAAACCCCAACAGGGCACCGTCGTCGCCGTCGGACCCGGCAAGAAAGACGAACCCATGACCGTCAAGGTGAAAGACACCGTGCTCTATGGCAAATACTCCGGCACCGAGATCCAACTCGACGGCGAAACCTATCTCATCATGAAAGAAAGCGACATCTACGCGATCTGTAAATAGTTAGTAGTTAGCAATTAGTAGTTAGCAGTTGTCGGAATAACATTCCAAAAAGGGCTGAAAGCCCGACCTATGCTAACCTAGGGTGAGACGAAGTCGAGCCCTAGGATTCCAAGAGGGCTGCAAGCCCGACACGAGTCAACCTAGGGTGAACGCAGTGAACCCTAGGAACATCAAAACAAACGAACAATCAAAAACAAACAAAGCAATGGCAAAAGACATTAAATATAACTGGGAAGCCCGCGAGGGTCTGAAAAAAGGTGTTGACGCATTGGCCAACGCCGTGAAAGTGACACTGGGACCGAAAGGCCGCAACGTCATCATCGACAAGAAATTCGGTGCGCCGCAAATCACCAAGGACGGTGTGACGGTCGCCAAGGAAATCGAGCTGCAGGAGCCCATTGAGAACATGGGTGCGCAGATGGTGAAGGAGGTTGCCTCCAAGACCAACGACCAGGCCGGTGACGGTACCACCACCGCCACCGTGCTCGCACAGGCCATCTTTAACACCGGCCTCAAGAACGTGACCGCCGGCGCCAACCCGATGGACCTCAAACGCGGTATTGACAAGGCCGTGGCCACGGTCGTCGAGAACCTCAAGGCCCAATCCGTGGAAATCAACGACAGCCACGAGAAAATCGAGCAGGTCGCAACTATTTCCGCCAACAACGATTCTGCAGTAGGCAAAGTGATTGCCGAAGCTATGCAGAAAGTGAAGAAAGAGGGTGTGATCACCATCGAAGAGGCCAAGGGCACCGACACGTACGTGAAGGTCGTCGAGGGCATGCAGTTCGACCGCGGTTACATTTCTCCTTATTTCGTGACCGACACCGAGAAGATGGAGGCCGTCTATGACACGCCGTACATCCTCATCTATGACAAGAAAATCAGCAACATGAAGGAGTTCCTCCCGATTCTGGAGAAGGTCGTTCAAACCGGCCGTCCGATGCTGATTATCTCCGAAGATGTTGACAGCGAGGCTCTTGCCACGTTGGTCGTCAACCGTCTGCGTGGCGGTCTGAAGATCGTGGCCGTCAAGGCTCCGGGCTTCGGCGACAGAAGAAAAGAGATGCTGGAAGACATCGCCATCCTGACAGGTGGTACCGTGATTTCTGAGGAAAAAGGCTACAAACTTGAGGATGCCACCATTGAAATGCTCGGAACAGCGGAAAAGATCACGGTTGACAAGGAGAACACGACGATCGTCAGCGGCAAGGGCGACAAGAACGCCATCGCTGCCCGTATCGCCATGATCAAGTCCCAGATCGAAAAGACCACTTCCGACTATGATCGCGAGAAACTGCAGGAGCGTCTTGCCAAAATGGCAGGCGGCGTGGCAGTCATCTACGTGGGTGCCGCTTCCGAAGTGGAGATGAAAGAGAAGAAAGACCGCTTCGACGACGCTCTGCACGCAACGCGCGCTGCTATCGAAGAGGGTATCATCCCTGGCGGCGGTGTCGCTTACATCCGCAGCATCGCCGGCATGAAGGGTC
The DNA here is from genome assembly GCA_946413585.1 of uncultured Bacteroidales bacterium. Classification (GTDB taxonomy): domain Bacteria; phylum Bacteroidota; class Bacteroidia; order Bacteroidales; family WCHB1-69; genus F23-D06. The sequence goes on along the minus strand of CAMKLG010000051.1, from coordinate 4,530 downwards.
TGAAGGGCGAGAACGAGGACCAACAAATCGGTATCGACATCGTGCGCCGCGCTCTGGAAGAGCCGTTGCGTCAGATTGCCGCCAACGCCGGTAAGGAAGGTTCCGTCATCGTGAACGCCGTTGCCAAGGGCAAAGGCGATTACGGTTACAACGCCCGCACCGATGAGTACCAGCATCTGGTTGAGGCCGGTGTCATCGACCCGACGAAGGTCTCCCGCGTGGCTTTGGAGAACGCCGCTTCCATCGCCGGCATGTTGCTCACAACCGAGTGCGTGCTTGCCGAAATCAAGGAAGAGACGCCCGCCATGCCTGCCGGCGGCATGAACCCAGGTATGGGCGGGATGTACTAACAGTTAGTAGTTTGCAGTTAGAAGTTAGTAGTTATAGGGGAGTCGTTGTGGCTCCCCTTTTTTGGTTTTTGGCTTTTCAAAAAAAGCACTTTGAATAAAGGAAATTGTGTATCTTTGCAGCTTGAAAAAAAAGAAGCATTTATGAAACGATTTTTTATCCCTGTTTTGTTGATTTGCATGATTCTGTCGGCGTTCTCCTGCCAAAAGAAACCGACTTTCAAAGAGAACCCTGACATGGCCTACCGCACGTTGGGCAGCACCGGTATCCGCGTGGGCGAGATCGGCATCGGCTGCGGCGCGTTCGGCAAGTTCGACACCGCCGAAGCCCGTAAATACATGGTCTACGCCCTCGACCACGGTGTGAACTACATCGACATTTACGACGCCGACCCGACGGTGCGCAGCAACATCGGCTACGCGCTCAAGGGCCGCCGCGACGAGATGGTGATCCAGGGTCACGTGGGCTGCTGGTGGAACGGCACGAGCTACGAGCGCACCCGCGACGTGGCGCAGTGCGAGAAAGGCTTCAACGACCTGCTCGAACGCCTCGGCACCGACCATATCGAGGTGGGCATGATTCATATCGTCGATAATATGGAGGACTGGAACGCGTTGCAGGGCAGTCCTTATTTGGATTATGTGAAGAAACTCAAGAAGGAAGGGAAGATCCAGCATATCGGCATGAGCAGCCACAATGCGGAGGTCGCCCTCGCCGCCGCCAAGAGCGGACTGGTGGAGGTCATCATGTTCAGCCTGAACCCCGCCTTCGACCGCGTGCTGTCGGGCAACAACCCGTGGGACCCGAAGAGCTTCGAGAACATGCTGCCCGGCATCGACCCCGTGCGCGTGGAACTCTACGACTACTGCGCCCAGCACAACATCGCCATCACCGTGATGAAGGTCTTCGGTGGCGGCGGCAAGCTGCTTGAGGCCGACAAATCCCCCTTGAAGGTCGCCCTCACGCCCGTGCAGTGCATCGCCTACGCCATGGCGAAACCGTGCGTGGCCGTGGCCATCTGCGGCGCCGACAACATCGAGGAACTCGAGTCAGACCTCCACTATCTCAAGGCCACCGACGAGGAGAAGGACTACAACGCCGCTCTCAGCAAACAGACCGCCAAAACGGAGAACGCCAGCACCGGCTGCACCTACTGCAACCACTGCGCCCCCTGTCCCGTGGGCATCGACATCGCCGCAGTCAATGAGCTGCTCGACGAGGTGCACCAGAACGGCGGCGTGGTGAGTGAAGAACTGGCCGCCAAGTACAAGAAATTGGAGCACCACGCCGGCGACTGCGTCGGCTGCGGCCAATGCGAGGACCGCTGCCCCTTCGGCGTGCCCGTGCGCGAGAAGATGGACGAAGCCCAAGCGGTGTTCGGCTATTAGCTGTTGGCTGTTGGCTGTTGGCTGTTAGCTTTTGGCTGTTAGCTTTTGGCTGTTAGCTTTTGGCTGTTGGCTTTTGGCTTTTCACTGGCGAGAACTTGAGGGTTGTTAACGTGGACTTAGACTAATGACTTAGACATAGACTAATGACTTTAACCCTTAAACTCTAACCTCTAACCTCTAACCTTCTAACCTTCTAACCTCTAACCTTTAAACCTGTAAACTTTAAACCGAAAAATATGAACATCAAGAATTACATTGAAGAGAACGAATCCCGATTTTTAGACGAACTTTTCAGTTTGTTGCGCATCCCGTCCATCAGCTCGCAGAGTGAGCACAAGGGCGACATGGTGCGTTGCGCCGAGCGTTGGAAAGAGCTGATCATGGCCGCCGGCGCCGACAAGTGCGAGGTCTATCCCACTGAGGGCAACCCCATCGTGGTGGGACAGAAAATCATCGACCCCAACGCCAAGACGGTGCTGGTCTATGGTCACTACGACGTGATGCCTGTGGATCCCATCGAACTCTGGAACACCGAGCCTTTCGAGCCTGTCATCAAGGACGGCAAGATCTGGGGCCGCGGCGCCGACGATGACAAGGGTCAGTCGTTCATGCACGCCAAAGCGTTCGAGTACATGGTGAAATCCGGCACGCTGAAGTGCAACGTCAAGTTCATGCTTGAGGGCGAAGAGGAGATCGGCAGCACGCAGCTCTACGACTTCTGCACGAATCACACCGACCTGCTCAAGTGCGACGTCATCCTCGTCTCCGACACGGGCATGATCGCCACCGACACGCCCTCCATCACCGCCGGTCTGCGCGGCTTGTGCAACATGATCGTGAAGGTCACCGGTCCGAACCGCGACCTCCACTCCGGCATCTTCGGCGGCGCCGTCGCCAACCCCATCAACGTGCTCTGCGACCTCATCAGCGGTCTCATCAACGACAAGGGCGAGGTCACCATCCCCGGCTTCTACGACGATGTGGTGGTGCTCACCAAGGAGGAACGCGAGCTCATCGCGCAGGCTCCTTTTAACGAAGAGGAGTACAAGAAATCATTGGATGTCAAAGAATTGTACGGCGAAGAGGGTTACAGCACCATCGAGCGCACGGGCATCCGTCCGAACTTGGGCGTGTGCGGCATCGAGGGCGGCTACACCGGCGAGGGCTTCAAGACCGTGCTCCCGGCCACCGCTTCCGCCAACATCTCCATGCGTCTGGTCGCCAACCAGGATTCCCACAAGATCGCGGAGCTGTTCCAGAAACATTTCGAGAACATCGCTCCCGACTACGTGAAGGTGGAGGTGATTCCCGCGCACGGCGGCGAGGCTTACCGTTGCGGCATGGATGTGCCGGCCTATCAGGCAGCCGAGAAAGCCTACATGGATGTCTATGGCAAGCGGCCCATCCCGACCTACAGCGGCGGCAGCATCCCGATTGTGGCTCATTTCGAGAAGGCGTTGGGCGTGAAGTCCATCCTCTGCGGCTTCGGTCTCGCCGAGGACAACATCCACTCCCCGAACGAGAACTACAAACTCGAACATTTCCGTCGCGGCATCGAAGTGATCACGCATTTCTACGAACATTTCTGCTAAACCTTAAACCCTAAACCCTAAATTGTTATATGGCTGCAAGAAAATTAGTTAGAACGAGAAATGATGCCAAAATCGCCGGAGTGTGCGGCGGTTTGGCGCAATATCTGGATATTGACTCCACCATTGTGCGCATCATTTTCCTTGTGCTCCTGCTGACTGGTTCGGTGGGCTTCTGGATTTATCTGATAATCTGGATTGTCGCCCCGTGGGATTATCAAGCGTAAGATGAAAATGGAAAAGAGACGGAGACAAACCCGTCTCTTTTTTGTATTCTGCAGGGAACATCTTTTTGCAACTCGGTTGCAACAATTATTGTGTATTTTTGCCGCTGATAAGGAATTGATGTATGATATTGACAATCAAGTATAAATGGCTTATGAAGAAGACGGTTGTTCTCTTTTCCTTACTTTGTCTCCTTTTTGCGACCCAAGCGCAATCGCTGACCGGCAAGGTGTTTCAGGTCGGCGAGCGCGGCGACACGACGGCCATGCAGTATGCGACAGCGCAGTGGCTGCGGACGAACATCGGCACGCAAACCGACGCCGACGGGAAATTCACCATTCCGCGCACCAAGACCGACTCGTTGGTCATCTTTTTCCCGACGTTCCTGCCCGACACGATGGTGATTCCGCGCGGACAGGACCATATCACGGTTTTCCTGAACACCGCGCACACACTCGGCGAGGTGAGCATCGTGGCCCGCGACGGCTCCTATATCTCCGTGCAACCCATTTATACCCAGATTATTGGGACGGAAGGACTGCGTCGTGCCGCCTGCTGTAACCTTGCCGAGAGCTTCGAGAGCAGCGTGGCTATCGACTCCGAGTTCCCCGACGCGGTGAGCGGTGCCCGGCAGATTTCCATGCTCGGACTCGCTGGCACTTACAGCCAGATCTTGTTGGAGAATGTGCCATACATTCGCCTTCTGTCGCACCAGTTCGGCCTCGGCTTCATTCCCGGCTCATGGATGGAATCCATCAGCCTCTCGAAGGGAACCTCCTCGGTGGTGAACGGTTTCGAGGCCATCACGGGACAGATCAACATCGACTATAAGAAACCGGAGAACAATTTGGAGCGTTTCTTCATGAATTTCTACGCCAATTCTATGGGGAAAGGTGAATTGGCCATGAACACCCGCATTCCCGTAGGTAAAAAAGAGAAAGTGAGCACTAACTTCCTCGTATTTCTGGCTGATCAGTTTT
>CAMKLG010000050.1 GCA_946413585.1 uncultured Bacteroidales bacterium | reverse complement strand
TGCCGGTGGTGGTGATGATGCGGAGGAGGTAGGTTCCGGTGTCGTAATTCGACAAATCCACGATAAACGCATTTTCGTCCACGGTTTTGCGGGTGAGCATTTTCCCGTAGATGTCGAAAACCTGCACTTCTTTCACCTGTTGCGACTCGGCGCAGACATATACGTCGTGTTGGGTGGGGTTAGGGTAAACTTTCACGTTTCTTTCGTTGTGTTCTCCTATGGCGGCAGGCAGTTCCGGACCCCGGATGCCTATAATGATGGCGTGATTTGTGTTGAATCCGTATGAGCTGCAGCTGGTTAGCTCAAAGAATCCGTTTTGCTTTCCGCCCCATCCCCAGTTGAAATGGAAAAAGTCATTGTCCTGGTAACCATCGCAAACCCATACATGCCCGCCGTAGTTACCGCTTCCCCCGTACATGAAGGGCGCGCCTTCGTCGAGTTCGTTTTTCAAGTAATTGAGCCAGACGGCGGTGGGAATGTTTTCACGCTCGATGTATTGAATGGTAGCGGGATAACGGAAATATTGCGAGAGGGCGGTAACGATGCGGTTTGAGTTGGCCACGCTCGCGGCGGGTCCGTAATTCATGTTGACGGAGACACCGCAGTGGTACAGCAATGTGGCCACCGCTTCCACGCAACTGTCTGGATGATTAGTGAGTGTGAATTTGTCCGGCATGCTCTCGTAATGGTATGTCGTCGCGCCGAAGTTGGCGGAAAGGGTGCCGTAGCTGCTGTTGTAGGAATGGCTTCCTTGACCAGTGGTGGGAAATCGCCAATAGCGCATTATTTCGCCCATGACGAGCGCGCCGCACCCCACCGCCGCATGGCCACCGTAGGACGGGTCGCCGGTCTCATCGACGGGACAGAGGGCGTTGTAGTACTGGGTCTGGTTCCATTTGCTGTTGCCTAACAACGGGGCAACGACAATCTCCCCATTGCCGTCCTTGGAGGCGGAGGTGGCGTCAGAGAGCAATTCGTCCCACTTTAACCGTGTGTTTTTGTTCGTGATTTGCTGGTTATCAATCAAATATTGAATTTCTTTGGAATAACCGTCCAAGAAAAAACGGATATGGGCGGGCATGTCTTCGGTAACAAACGCCCCTTCGTTGGAGAATGCCAAAACCGGTTGTGAACGGTCGTCGCCGGCCACGATGACAAATCCTTCGGCCCCGAAATTCACCACGTAGTAGCTGGGTGCTGAACCGTCGCGTAACGAAGCGGTGTAAGCGACCACAGGACTTAGTGATTCGGGAGCATGGTTGTATTTTTGGGCGAAAAAGTGGGTCGCCACCGTGCAAGCCGTGGTAGTATCCACCGGTCTGGCGGACAAGGCACCTGACAATATCCCAGCAAAGAAAATGAAAATGGAAAACTTCAATTTCATAATTTTATAATGGTTTATCAAAAACGAGCGCAAAATTAAAAAAAATAATCATAAAACGACACAAGACAATAAGTGTTTTACAATGCGTGCGGTTGATGTTTTTTTTCGAGAAGAGGCTCTTCGTGTCGGATAATTGGTTATTTTTGCGGTTGTTCTTCATGAAAGAAGAGATAGGGATTTAAAATATTGAATGTCAATCACTTTTTTTTAAGAGAACGAGGAAAAATAAAATACATTTGTAATATAGAGAAATAGATGCCTGAGAATTTACGATTGGTTTCGGATTTGGCGTTGATATTGACATCGGCGGGAGTTGTGACCGTTATTTTCAAATTGTTGAAGCAGCCCCTTGTGTTGGGCTATTTGGTGGCCGGTTTCCTCGTGGGACCGCATCTGCACATTTTCCCCACCGTCACTGACGTGGCAGAAGTGGAGGTCTGGTCCGAAATCGGTATCATCTTCATGATGTTCGCGGTCGGGTTGGAGTTCAGTTTCAAGAAGCTGATGTCGGTGGGCAGCAAGGCGTTCATCACCGCGTTTATCGGCATCATCGCTATGATCGGGGTGGGCGCGCTGCTCGGCCTGGTCATGGGCTGGGGGGTCATGGAGAGTATCTTCCTTGGCGGCATGCTGTCGATGTCGTCCACGGCCATCATTGTCAAGGCTTTCGACGACATGGGGGTGAAGGGTCAGTCGTTCGCGAGCCTCACCATGGTGGTGCTCATTATCCAAGACATTGTGGCGGTGGTGATGATGGTGTTGATCTCCACGGTCGCCGCCAGCAAAAACTCCGCGCCCGGCAAGGAGATGCTGATGAGCATCGTGAAGTTGGTGTTCTTCCTGATTCTTTGGTTTGTGATTGGCATCTATCTGATACCCACACTGTTGCGCAAATTCAAAAAGTATATCAACGACGAGAATCTGCTTATTATCTCCATCGGTCTGTGTTTCGCCATGGTGATTGTCGCCAACCAGGTGGGTTTCTCCTCCGCACTCGGTGCGTTCGTCATCGGTTCTATTCTGTCGGAAACAGCTGAAAGCCAGCGAATTGAGCATCTCACAGAAAGTATCAAGAACCTTTTCTCCGCTATCTTCTTCGTCTCCGTGGGCATGATGATCGACCCGCAGATTTTGTTGGAGTATTGGAAACTGATCCTTGCGTTGGTGATTATCACCTTGGTTGTCAAGGCGTTCGTCTGCTCTGCCTCGGCATTGGTGGCCGGTGCCAACCTGGAGGACTCCGTCAAGTCGGGGTTCACGTTGTCGCAGATCGGCGAGTTCGCGTTCATCATCGCCTCCGTGGCGGTGGCGCAGCACGTGATGCCGTCGCACATCTACCCGGTCATCATCGCGTCCTCCGTCATCACCACCTTCACCACACCGTACTGGATCAAGCTGGCCACGCCGGTCTATAACGGACTGGAGAAGCGGATATCGCCCAAGACGAAAGCCGCGTTGGACGCTTACGCGCTGTTCGGTTCCAGCAACGAGGGCAAGAAAAACTGGAGCAGCATCATCAAGAGCACCATCTCGAATGTGCTCGTGTTTTCCGTTCTCTCGTTTGCCACACTTTGGCTCGTTTTCGAGTTTCTGATTCCGTTTATCCATAAGCTGCCGTACGTGGAGAAAATCCCGGTGTGGCTGTTCAACACCATCGGGGCGGTGGGGACGCTGGTGCTCGTTTCACCTTTCCTGTTCGGAATTGTACGCAACAGCCCGAAGGTGCACGAGCTCTACCGCAGCTTGGTGAAGCAGAACCGTGCCAACATGCTGGCCATCATTGTCTGGACCATTGTCCGCTTCGTGATCGTGTTCTATTTTGTCTTTTCCATACTTGTCGGATTCTTCAAGTTCACCAAATGGGTGATCGTGCTGATCGCCTTAGCGGTGATCTTCGTCTTCGTCCTCTCACGCCACAACCTGAACCGTTTCTCCACCTTGGAACGCCAGTTCAAGACCAACTTGAACGGGGAAGAGCAATTGTGAATTAAGAATTAAGAATTAAGAATTAAGAATTAAGAATTAAGAATAAACTACCCCATAACCAATTAACCAACTAACCTACTAACCAATAACCCCTAAACCTTAAACTCTAAACATTAAACCATAACCTCTAACCCTCTAACCTTTTAACCTTTTAACCTTTAACCCTCTAACCCATTAACCTTTAACCTTTACAAGAATGAATACGTTATTTTTAGACCGTGACGGCGTCATCAACGTGCAGATTGTGGGCGGGTACGTGCGCAAGCCGGAGGAGTTCGAGCTCATCCCGGGGGTGCTGACGGCGATGCAGTGGTTGCGGCCGAAGTTCGAGCATATCATCGTGGTCACCAACCAGCAGTGTGTGGCCAAGCGTATCTGCAAGCTGGAGAATATCGAGGAAATCCACCGGCGGATGCTGGTCACCTTCGAGGAGAACCTCACACCGTTGGACGCCATCTATTGCTGTCCGCATTTGGCGGGGGCGGGCTGTGGCTGCCGGAAGCCCGACATCGGGATGGCGCTGCAGGCCAAGGCCGACTTCCCCGACATCGACTTCGCCGACTCCTTGATGGTCGGCGACAGCCTTTCTGACATGCAATTCGCCGTCAACGCGGGCATCACTCCCGTGCACGTCGGCGCGAAACACCCCGGCGAATACGAGGAGATCCTGAAATTAACGCCATTGCATTATAAAAATCTGTTGGATTTCGCGAAGAACCACCCCGGCCCTGCGGGCCACCCCTCCTAAAGGAGGGAAATGGTGCTTTGACCGTATCCTTTATCTATCATTCATCATTCTACATTAAAAATGACCTTCTTCTTCATCTTCTTCCTCTGTTACCCTCTCGCCGCGTTGCCGTTGGCCGTGCTCTATTTGCTGTTGCCGGTGGTGTATGTGGTGGTGAACCACGTGGTACGGTACAGACGCAAGGTGGTGGATGATAACCTGTTGCGGTCGTTTCCTGAACTGACGGTGAAAGAGCGGAGAAGGATCAGGAACCGTTACTATTGGCATCTCTCGCAGATTGCCATTGAGATGATCAAGATGTTGTTGATTCCGCGGTGGGCGTTGCGTTACCGTTACCATTGCGACGACAAGTCGTTGCCGGAAAAGTTCTTCAACGAGGGCAGGAGTGTGATCTTGATGTCGAGTCACTACAACAACTGGGAGTGGATGATTGTGGCGTTGGACGAGATGTTCCCGCAGCACGGCATCGGGGTGGGGAAGGCCAACAGCGACAAGGTGTTCGAGAAGTGGGTGAACCGTGCGCGCACGCGTCGCGGCACGGAGGTCTGCTTCGCCGACACCGCCCGCGAGGTGTTCGCGCATTACGAAGGGGAGCACATCCCCGCGGCCTACATGATGCTCGCCGACCAGTCGCCCAGCAACCCGAAGAAATGCTACGTCACGAAGTTTTTGAACCAGACCACCGGCGTGATCTACGGTCCCGAGTATTTCGCCAGAAAGTACGACATCCCGGTGCTCTATTACGAAGTCGTCAAAGAGCGGATCGGAAAATACCGCGTTGACATACAGCTCATTACGGAGCACCCCAACGACGAGGAGCCCTACGCCATCACCCAGAAGTACACCGAGCTGTTGGAGCGCACCATCCGCCGCAAGCCGGAGTATTGGATCTGGAGCCACAGGCGGTGGAAGCTGAAGCAGTTAGAAGTTAGGGGTTAGGAGTTAGGAGTTGTTTCGGGAATCGGATTGAGCGGCTTTTCAATGAAGAATTAAGAATTAAGAATTAAGAATTAAGGGCGGAACGGAGTTGCCGGCGGTTGAATCGTGAAAGTCCGGGCGACCGGATGTACATTGTGAATTATTACTGATGCGATATTTTTTGAAAATCAATCATAATATATTGATATACATGTTTTTATGGGTTTTTGATGGATTTTCGATTTGAAATTAATCCCGTTTTCCGCACGACAAGTGCGGTCGCGAAAACTCCCCTTCTAAAACAGAAGGGGAGTTCCCCGCTTCGGCACTGAGGTGCCGTTGCCAGGGGATCCGTCGCAACGAGAGACTATGTCCTGCAACAACACAAATCGCATGACTCGTGAAAGTTCGGGCGACCGGATGCACATTGTTCATTGTACATTGTACATTGTACATTGATCAGGTCTGCGGGGAAGGGCGACGACCTTTTTTTTTGCGGTGTGAAAGAATTTTTTTTGTTTTGATAACGGATTGGTGTATGAAAAAAAATTATTTTTGCAGTATCAAAATTAGAAGATACGCCAATGCAGAACACCGTTAAGACCTTAGTGATAAGATTTGCCAATGAGCTGTATCCCAATGAGATAGAATGTTTCAGGGGTGCGGTTTTACAAGCGATGGAGGATGCCAACGTGCTTTTCCACAACCATCTGGAGGATGACAAGCTTCGGTACGCGTACCCGCTGATCCAGTACAAGCGCATCCACCTGAAGGCCGCGCTCGTGTGTGTGGGCGAGGGCACGGAGGCGATAGGGGAGTTCTTCGCGTCGTGCCGTTTCGACGTGCGGATCGGCGAGCGGCCGGTGACGTTGGAGGTGGAGGGCGTGCAGGCGCGGCAGACGCTGGTGCAGGTGTGGGACGACATGTTCACCTACCGCATCCGCAAGTGGCTGCCGCTGAATGGGGAGAACTACGAGAAATACATGCAGACGGACAGTTTGGCGGAGAAATACGCCCTGCTGGAGAATCTGCTTGTCGGCAACATTCTCTCGATGGCCAAGGGTCTGGGCATCCGGTTCGAGAAACAGGTGGAGTGCAAAATCACCGCCATCGAAGACCCGCGCGTCGTGATGTACAAAGGCGTGAAGCTGATGTCCTTCGACGCGGAGTTCAAGACCAACGTGAGCATCCCGGACTTTGTGGGGCTCGGAAAGGGTGTGAGTTTGGGGATGGGGACGGTGAAATGTTTAGACAATAACGATAATACTATAAATATATGAGTGAGACAAAATTTCTATATGGAGCGGCGGTGCAAGGCATTCAAAGCTTCATCTTTCAAACCAACAAGCTCCGAGAGATAGTCGGGGCAAGCGAACTTGTGGAGGAGATATGTACCAGCAAGTTTAAAGATCTTTTCAAACAGGTTGGCGTTGAATACAACGACAGCAACTGCATTCTTCACGCTGCTGGCAATATCAAGTACATCTTTAACAACGAGCAAGAATGTGCGAAGATTGTTCGAGTATTTCCGAAGGCAATTTTTGAGTTTGCGCCAGGTGTGACAGTCAGTCAGGCGGTGGTCGTTTTTGATAATATTGAGTGGAAAGAAGATATGCCTGATTTTGTCGAAAAGGACGTTGACGGAAAGAACAGAAAAGTTTTTCAATCCTTCAAGAATGCTGTCAACGAATTGGAAAAAAGGCTTCGCATACAGCGCAATAAGCCAATGCGTAGTGCTACGCTTGGCCTAATGGGCATAGAAAGAAGTCGTCAGACGGGATTGCCTGTTGTTGATTTCAGAAAAGTAAAAAAAGAAATGACCCGAGTTGATGCAGGAACTCGAGCTAAGTTAGACATGTTTAAGCATGCTGACGAGCCTGAATTTGAACTGACGAAATCACTTTGCAATACCGCATTTGGCAAAGAGAAACTTTATTCTCGACAAATTGCATACGATATTGAAGAGATGACAGAAAAGAACGATTGGGTTGCCATTATTCATGCAGACGGTAATGGTCTGGGACAAGTGGTTCAAACAATTGGAACAGATGAAAAGCAATTCAAAGAGTTTTCAGAGTCACTTGATAAAGCCACAAAAGAGGCGGCAGTTGCAGCCTATATATCTGTGAAAGGAAAATTTGACGAAGAGGAGTTTATCCCCATTCGACCGATTGTTCTTGGTGGAGATGATTTCACTACAATTTGTCGTGCGGATATTGCTTTGGATTATGTAACGGAGTTCGTTAAGCAGTTCGAGGAAAAGACAACTTTTGTTGAACAATATGAAAAACTGAGTTTTGACAAATTAACCGCTTGTGCCGGAATAGCTTACATCAAATCATCGTTCCCGTTCTATTACGGCTACAATCTTGCCGAAGCACTTTGTTCTCAGGCAAAGAAAGATGCAAAAGCGGATTTAAAAGAAGGTGAATTGCCAAAGTCTTGCCTGATGTTCCACAAAGTGCAGGATTCGTTCACCGAGGATTGGGCTGCAATTGCCAAACGCGAACTTACGCCACAACCCAATATCAGTTTCCAATTCGGGCCATATTACTTATGTGAAAAGGCTGGACGCATGTCTATTAAAAAACTGACAGAGTTGGCTGATGAATTGAATGGTAAAGAAGGTAACGCGGTCAAATCACATCTGCGCCAATGGATGTCACTATTGCACGACAATCCTGAGATGGCAAAACAAAAGTTGTTGCGTTTGAGGTCAATGACATCAATGAAAAGTTATGTTGATGAAGTGACCAAAGAAACAACAAGAATAAATGGAGGAAAGTATGATACAGTTTTCCCTGTGTATGATATACTTACTATCCATACCATTAACAATCAAACGACAAAGGAGGACAAACAATGAATACTATTAAATACGAGATCACATTTCACACCGACTGGCATTGCGGTTCGGGATTGGCAGCCGGAGCTGATGTTGATGCCTTGGTGGTGAAAGATAAGAATGAGATGCCGTTTATTCCTGGCAAAACTATCAAAGGCTTGATTCGTGAAGCAGTGGAAGAAATTAGAGGTTTTCAAGAAAAACAGGATGATAAAGCGTTTGTTGAAGCATTCGGTTTTTTTGACAATAAAGAACAGAAAGAAAAAGGATGCATGTTTTTCACTAATGCGATATTGGAGCCCAAAGAATATGACGCCATAGTTACCAACGATGCCGCACGTTTTATGTACCGCGAGATTGCCAGCACCGCCATTGACAATGATGGAGTTGCAAAAGACCATAGTCTACGAAAAATGGAAGTAGTGGTGCCATGCATTTTGCATGGTGAAATACTGAATGTGCCCGAAGAAATGGCTGATGAAATCGTCTGTTCATTGGGCTTTATCAAGCGTATGGGACAAAACCGCAATCGTGGTTTAGGACGTTGTACTATAACAGGAAGAAAGGAGGATGACAATGAAAACGCTTAAATTCAAATGCAAGTTAGAATCTGACGTGATTCTTAATCAAAAGGCTGCCACCGAAGGACCGAACAAGACATTGGATTTCATTCCCGGAAGTTGCTTCTTGGGCATTGTGGCAAGTGAACTTTACGAAAAGTTAGGGATGAATGAAAAAACATTGGGCCTTTTCCACAGTGGCAAAGTCCGTTTTGGCGATGCACATCCCTCCAAAGATGGTGTCCGCAGTTTGAAGATTCCGGCTTCGATGTTTTATCCGAAACTGAAAAAGATTACTGATGGAGAAATCTATATTCATCATGCTGTGCCTAATTTAGAAAGCGACGTGATGAAACAAAAGCAGTTGAAGCAATGCCGTAACGGTTTTTACACTTTTGCTGGCGATAAAGCTACAGAGGCGAAAACCGAAACGAACTTTGCCATCAAGTCGGCATACGACAAAGAAAAACGTCGTTCTAAAGACGAACAAATGTACGGCTACGAGTCTTTGCAAAAAGGATTAGAATTGTTTTTTGAAGTGGAAGTGTGTGATGATGATTTGGCTGCTGAAATCAAAGAGGCTTTGATTGGAAAGAAACGAGTCGGTCGTTCAAGGACAGCACAATACGGGTTGGTGAAGATTGAGTTTTCAGATGGGCAGGAAATCAAATTGTCGACAAACGAAACCATTGATATTGATGGCAAAAAATGTGTTACCGTTTATGCCGATGGTCGCTTGATTTTCTTAGACGAATACGGTTTACCGACTTTCAGACCTAGTGAAGAACAACTCGGGTTGCCGAAAGATTCTAAAATTCTTTGGGAGAAATCTCAAATCCGCACATTCCAATATGCACCGTGGAACTACAAACGCCAATGTTTCGACACCGATCGTTGTGGCATTGAAAAAGGAAGCGTGTTCGTGGCAGATGTCTCAAAGTGTGGCGATTTGCCAGAACTCAAATCAAGATATCTAGGTTCTTACAACAATGAAGGTTTTGGCAAGGTGATTTACAATCCGGAGTTTTTGAAGGCAAATCCCGAAAACGGAATCGCACAATTCCAAATTCCACCCCAAGAGGAAGACGAGGGTAACAAGACTGAACCTGAGGATAGAAAGGCTAAAGTTGAAAAGGAAATAGAAAACCTGCAAAAAGGGAATGGTTTATTGAAATATCTTGCCAATCAAAAGCATAAAGAAGAACTAGAAAGTAAAGTATATGCTAAGGTTAACGAATGGGTAGATATAAATTTTGAGCTTTTTAAAAGAGATCGTTTTGCTTCCCAATGGGGACATATTCGCGAACTTGCTATGCGTTATTCCCAAAAAAGTGATTTGGAACGAGAGTTATTTACAAAGCAGAATGACAAAAATGAACCGTTTGCTTATTTGACACACGGCAAGGCGGCTAAAAAATGGGACGAAAAAAACAGACGCGAATCATTTAGGAGGTTCTTTAAGGATTTGTCCGAAGAAGAATCACGATTTGCAATAATCAATCTTGCCGCTGAGATGGCAAAGAAATGCAGAAAGGAGGAGAAATAATGAAAAATATAAAGGAATCAAAATATGCACACCGCTTATTGGCACGTTTTGTCATAGAGGCAGAGACACCGCTTGCAGTAGGTAGCGGAGAAAAAGACATACTTACGGATGCGCTTGTGGCAACTGATGTAAACGGCTTGCCTTACATCCCAGGTACGGCTATCGCTGGTGTCTTGCGCCACGCTTTAGGAGAGAAAAGGGCAAAAGAGTTTTTCGGCAAACACGAGGAAAACAGCAAAGACTGCCAAGGCTCGGAAATAATTTTTTCAGAGGCTAAAATGATTGGCAGCGACGGCAAGGTTGTTGACGGCCTTAAAACTATTGATTTTGATAAAGACCCTTTTTATGCAAAATTCAAAGAATTGCCAATCCGTCAACACGCAAAAATAACCGACAAAGGTGTAACTGAAAAAGGAGGAAAGTTTGACGAACAAGTTGTTTATCAAGGGATACGATTTGTTTTTGAAATCGAAATGGTTTCCGAGAACAAAGACGGGACTCCAAGAAAACTAGATGATTTTCTTGATATTTTGCGGGAATTAAATTCACAGACCTTGCGGATTGGCAGTGGTACACGCAGCGGATTTGGCAAAATTGCAGTGAAAAATGTTGTATGGCGCAAACTCGATTTAACGAATCCGGCCGATTTGGAGTTTTATTTGAACAAATCATCTGATTTGAGCCAACCTTTCGAAGGTGACGTGTTTGATGAAGAGGCTCAATCCAACAAATGGGTGACATACGAACTCATATTGCAGCCAGAAGATTTCTTCCTTTTTGGTTCTGGATTTGGAGATGAGGAAGTTGATATGATACCGGTGAAAGAAGAAGCAATTGGATGGGACGAGAATGATAAGCCGCACTTTAAAAAGAATGACAACGGAGACACAACATGCGTGCTGATTCCGGCCACATCGCTGAAAGGTGCTATTGCACACCGAACAGCATACCATTACAACCGACGGAAAGAACGTTATGTTGATGGGAGCGACCCAAACAAAATGCCCAAAACTGGTCGTGAAAGCGAAGTGATTCGTGAATTGTTCGGTTATGAAAGCCAAGATGAAAAGTTGCAGAAACGTGGTAATGTGCTTTTTGATGATATCATTCAGTGCAGCTTGCCCGACAAAGTGCTTAACCACGTGTCAATTGACCGCTTTACGGGTGGAGCTATTGAAAGTGCGTTGTTTGATGAAAAGGTTCTGTTCGGCAATGGAAAGAGTTTTACAACAGAAATAATGGTTGACAAAACTGCTTTTGACGGAGATCCTGATTATAAAAAAGCCTTTGAATGTGCGCTTAAAGACCTGGTAGATGGCATACTTCCCCTTGGAGGTGGCGTAAACAGAGGCAACGGCTGTTTTGGCGGCAGCGTAAAAGAAATTGACGGAACGTTTAACCATAAAAGAGAAATAGAATCATGGTAAAAGAAATCAATATAACGAAAGATTTTCAGGGTTATATTTGGATGAGTGACCAATCCAAACCTGAAATGTTCGATTGTGACAAAGAAAGATTGTTGATTTTAGACAACAACAAAAATCCTTTTGTCATCGAAGGTCAATTATACGATAAAACTCATAAAAAATCATATAGCGTAAAATATGTTGACGGTGAGTATCTAGTCATGCCATATGATGTTACAGATAATGAGGTCAAAAATGCTAATTCTTATTTTCCTAATAGGATGACAAAAAAACTATTTTTTTACCAACGGTGGGAAGTAATAAAGGACAAAAAAAGCAAAGAAAAAGGTGACGAATATTGTGAAAATATGCCAGTCCTTGAACCTACCGGTTTTGTGTTTGTAGGATTTGGTGAACAAGTAAGAAAGGAGGAACAATAATGGGAACTATTAAATCAACATATAGGTTCATACCAGTAACCGAAGACGAAGAGTATTATTCGCCCGAGTGGAAAAATCAGGTGTCAATGGATGCACCTTTCGAAAACGCATTGTCAGGGACTATCAAGTACACACTGACTGCCAATACCGCCATCTTTGTGAAAGGCAGCGATGGAAACTTTTGTAATTATGATGGCCATTATTTTATACCTGGAACTTCGGTAAAAGGCTGTATCCGTTCTGTCTTGGAGATATTGAGCTTTGGCCATTTAGGAGAAAACCGTGTCAAAAACAATGACGAGCGTTACGAGTTTCGAGACATAGCAGACCAACAAGGTTATATGCAGAAGATGAAGCCTGTTTATTGCGGCTGGTTGACCGAAGATGGTACAAAAATCGTCAAATGGGGCAAACCGTGCAATATTAAGTATTACGAGACAAAAACAGAAAAACGATGGGATAATCAAAAAAAGAAGGAAGTAACTGAAAAAATCATTTTGCCCGATACAAAAGGCGAATATCTTGTTAGCAAGATAAATAACATTGCTAACATAGATTGCTTTCGTAAGTACAATTCATTGAATAATCAATTGGAATATACATTTACAGTACCGCAAAGATTACCCAATGCAGGACCATATGATCAACGACTATTTTGCAAGTTTGGTGGAACAAACATAGGCACGTTGTTTTTTTCGGGTGCTATCGAAACAAAAGAATCCGACTTTGTTTTGTTGGATAGAGACATGAAACCAAATGGAATTGAAGTTCCAGCTGATGTTTTCAGAGGTTTCAAAAAGATATATGGCAATTTGACAAACATACCTATAAATAAAGCAAAAGGCGGTCGTCCGGTATTTTTCACAATGAAGGACAACAAGGCCGTATCCATCGGATTGTCTTATCTTCACAAATATTATGTAAAAAACAATATTCGTGATGCTATTCCAACAGGATTACAAGGTAAACAAGGATTGGATCTGGCAGACGTGATGTTTGGCAATACGGACAATTATCGTGGCAGAATTCAATTCGGCCCGGCAAAAGGTGATATGAACACTTGTAAATTGTTGATGAATGATGCCGAATCCCTATTGGCAGTTTTAGGTTCGCCACGTGCTTCATACTATCCTACCTATTTGCAAGACAGGAAGACATGGGATAGTGAAAATCCAGTGATTTCTGGTATTAAACGTTATCCTATCAAGCCGACGTATGATGTGAGTCGAATCGAATTTAATGGTCGTGATTTGGATCATTTTAGAGAAAAGTTCGGAAACGACTTTGCACAAGCCTTTCAATTTACAGACGCAAAATTACCGGAAAAAGAAACCGACAAACAAAACGGAATCTACAATTTTGATACTGTTGTGAGACTTAATCCTCTGAAGGAGGGAGCAGTTTTCAACGGCTATATCCATTTTTTCAACTTGAAAAAAGAAGAACTCGGCGCGTTGTTGTCCGCATTGACTTTCCATGGACAGGAAGACAAGTGCAAGCATTCGCTTGGAATGGCAAAATCTGCAGGTTATGGAAGTACGTCTATTGAATTAACGCAATTGGTTGTAAATGATGAAGATAAACTCGACAACCGAAAGGTGTATTTGGATGCGTTCGAAACATTGATGACAACATGGAAAAATGATTGGTCAAACACTCCTCGTCTGAAAGAGTTGTTCGCCATGGCGGAAGGATTCTCTGAAAAGTCCATGGCATACGATTTCAAATCAATGGTTCTGAAGGAATTCGCTAAAGCCAAACAACTGTACATGAAACCAGACAAAAATAATAAAGGATGTTTCTGTAATGATTTCTTATCCTATACAGAAACTTTACAGAAAAACAATTTGCGGTCAGAAGGCAGAGCTGGAGCAAAGAAGCCCAAACCAGTTCTTGTCCAAAACATATTAGAAATAGCTCAGGCTAAGGTCACTTTCTTTTCAGGACAAATAAAACAAGCTGCACTTTTGGAAGGAAAAGACGCTAATCAGAAAAAAACATTGGAGGTGGATAAACAGAAATTGAAAATAGACGATTTAATTGAGGTCAAGGTGATTCGCAAGGGCGGAAACATCGAAAAACTTGTATTTGTCAAGAAGTTGTAAAAGCAAGAATCCAATGAATCTCCTCGTCTCCACTCTCGGCGCCCCCCCCGACATTATCGAAGAAACCGTCGGGCTTTTCAACTATGACGATGGTGTCGATTTCTATCGTGGTAATTCGGCAGTGGGCGAAATGCGTGATGATCTCGCCCGCCTGGATGAAGTATGGCTCGTGGCCACGGACCAAAAGCATATAGTCAAACCAAATGGTAAGGATATTCTCAGTGTTCAGGAAAGCTATAATTATATCCTCCAAAAATGTTCTGGATATGGAGCCGCAATCCGAGTGTTTGTACTTGGAGGTGTCGCAGACATTGTGAATGAAAGCGATGCTCGCGCCTTTCACGATTTGCTGCTTCGCGTGGTGGCATTTGCTCGTCAGAAAAGGGGTGATGGGAAAATGTACCTTTCGCTTGCGTGCGGGCGCAAGACTATGAGCACTGATATGCAGGACGCCGCTTACGTCTTCGGGTGCGATAACTTGCTGCATGTACTTGGGGATCGTAAAGAAGATGCCACACCTATGTTGATGGGCGGTCTGACTCCCAACGAGTCTGTGAAACCGCAAAGCGTCAACTTTGACGAGGGCCCGTTCCTACGTTGTTCCCCTTCAAATGATTACCTTTGCGACATAGAACAACAGAAACGGCAGTCGCAACACTTTTTTACGTCTTACTATCTGAAAGAGCAGGAGCCCCGATCCAATTTTCATGTGCTATATACGTTGCCGCCATCCAAAATCGGACAACTCAAAAAAGAGCATATCGGAATTGACGAGTTGAAGGAGCAAGAAGAACTTGCTTGGCTTAGACAATTGCCAAAGAGCGATTTGCATTGTCATTTGGGTGGTGTCTTGTCCCCATCGGAAGCGGTACAAGTGGCAGACCTGCATCCGTGGAAGGTGGAGGAATTGACGGCTTGTCATCCGGCATATATCAACTATTTAAGAAGCGACATGGACGAGAATTTCAAAGCGTTCTTTAAGAATGGTTGGAAAGAGTCCATTGTTGCGTCCGCGGAGGAATTGGGCGTTCCGCACTATGCTGTGTCGTACCCGCTTCTGCTTCAGTTTAAAGGCAGGGAAGAGAAACTGAAAAGAATTTGGTATGGGAGTCTTTGCAACGAGACTGTTTTTTGCGGAGTCGGCATCAAGAAGTATGAGCAACTCGGCGATCTACAAGGATCGAACTTGCTCGATTATGGTTACGGGTTGGAACAGACTTTGAAAATACTTTTGACCCGGTGCTATAATGAGAATGTAAAATATTTGGAAATCAGGTGTTCACCGTTTAACTATACCAACGAAAACACATCGGTGGATGACGTGGTGCTTCAGATTTGTCATACCTTGGAAAAGGTGTATGCTAAAATAGAAACATCTCTTATTTTCATCATTTCTCGACATAGAGGTGACGTGTCAATACAGTATGTGGAGTTGGTCAAGCGTTTGAAAAAGGAATCTCTTTTCCGGAAGTTCTTTCGAGGCTTTGACCTTGCAGGTGATGAAAGTATCAAGAAGCCAGAGGACGTCCGCGAATCCTTTATGGACATCATGAAGGAATGTTACAACATCACTATTCATGCAGGCGAAACAGAAGAGGTGGAGAACATCTGGCAGGCCGTCTATCATCTGAACGCCGAACGGGTAGGGCATGGACTTCACCTTCTCGAAAAAGAGGATTTGTTGACTAAATTTTTGGAGCGAGGCATAGGCATCGAACTTTGCCCGTCAAGCAACTTCCAAATTGTAGGTTTCCGCGACAACTATTTCCCGAAGGAAACGGAGAACTTCTCGGAATACCCGCTGAAAATGTATCTTGATAACGAGTTAAAAGTTTCAGTGAACACTGATGGCCCCGGCATATCACTGACCGACATGACCCACGAATTGCACAAGGCGGCACGCATGACAAAAGGTGGACTCTCGAAATGGGATGTTCTACAGTTGATTTGCAACGGATTCCGCTCGGCGTTCTATCCGTATGAGCAAAAGAAACAACTGATTCGGAAAGTTGAAAATGAAATTGGTGAACTGATAAAGCATGGCAGATTATGAAGGACGAAAATGTGATATGTGTTGAGCGAAAGTTTTTGCATTCCACGTTTGATTTGTCAAAACAATATTGGTCTGCTGTTCCGGCCGACATTGATGGATTGCCGATTGCGTTCTTGAACCGTCGTGTCGCTGAAAACGATTTCGAATTCAAACAATTGATTCCTTACGCAGTTGTACTGAATCGATATGGAGAGGTCTTATGCTATCAGCGTCATGGATCCGAGAAGCGCTTGTCCGAATTATGCTCTGTGGGGATAGGAGGGCATGTCAATGATGGTGATGTAGGGAAAACACTGATGGAAAGACTCCTTAACGGCTTAAAGAGAGAGTTCGAAGAAGAAATTGGTGTTCTATTGCATAGGGACCAGCTTAAACTGATAGGCATGATTGACGAGGAAGAAACCGAGGTGGGCCTTTGCCATACAGGAATCGTTTTTGTTGTGAAGATAAAAGATGAGAATCTCTCATTTGATGCGGAAATTGGGAATCCGAAATGGATGCGGTCGAAAGATCTTGATATGTCAAAATTCGAACTGTGGTCTAGACTGGCGCTGTTGCTACTCCAAAATCAACAAAGTCCCTTATTATAGAACAAGTTTGTCGTCAAAAAATATGAATATGAAACTCCACATCACCCTCGTAGGCGGGCAGCCGGCACCGGTCTATCACGGCATCGTGGCCACGCAGCCTGACAAGATCGTCTTCATTTACTCTGACGAGTCGCGTGAGACGGCTGAGCGCATCTCAAAGGAGGTGAAAATAGCATCCGAACGACGCAAGATGGATCCTGTGGACTTGCATGACATCGAGAAGAAAGTGGCCCAATGCGCCAAAGATTTCAAGGACGACGAGGTGTCGGTGAACATTTCCAGCGGGACCAAGCCGTGGGCATTCTTTTTCGCCAAGATATTTGGAACGATGCCCAACGCCACTCTTTTCTACGTGGACCAAAACAACACGCTGTGGAACCTCACGGACAAAACTTCTCGCAAAGTGGAGTCTGATATGGATGCGCAGTTCCGGCTGATGGGGAATGAAATGGTGTCGTTTGTCCGCTTCGAGGATTACACCGACGAGGACAAACGTACGCTTACTGCCATTGTGGAATTGTTCCAGTTCAGCCCTTCTAATATGTATCGTCTTGTGAGTGAAGCTAAGACAAAGACTCATTTGACGGAGCATGTCATCAAGAATGGCTCGTATATCAAATGGGATAAGACTTCAAAACAGTTTGATATAAAATTGTTGAAAGGAGGAAAGGAGATGCGAAAGGCTCTGAAGTCGGAACATGTTCGCGAGATGCTGCTTAAGGCCTCTTGGTTTGAGTATCAGGTTGCGTCCATGTTGCGCAAATGGGACAGGGCCGGTGCAATCCGGCTCAATTGCATTTTCCCATATCAGGACAGCGCTGCCAAAAATGAGATCGACATTTTGGTAGAGACGCGCGAGAAGCTTCTTTTTGTGGAATGCAAGACCCAAATAGAAGACAATACCGACATCGACAAGTTCGCTTCCGCAGTGAGGAATTACGGCGGCATGGGGAGCAAGGCATTGTTTGTTACCGATAGGAAAATGAGTGGAAAAGCCATAGAAAAATGCAAAGACAACGGCATCCTGACGTTCTCGCTCCAAGATGAACACCTTGGAATGCCGAACGAAAAGGCGTTAGCCATGCTTTTGGATAGTGAATTGTTTAACATTAATACAAAGTAGAATATGACAAGAAAAGTGTTTATATCATTTTTGGGGACGAATAATTATGTGGAATGCTGCTACAGTTCTGATCCGAAATACCCAGTCCGATTTGTGCAAGAAGCTCTAATTCGCGACATTTGCAAAGATTGGACCGAGAATGACCACATTTATATTTTTTGCACTACTGATGCGGAAAGGTTAAATTGGGTTGACAATGGGCAAACACAAATAAACGAAGATGTTGACAGAATCGGCCTTGAATCACGTTTGAATAATCTTAACATAGCCGTTCCTTATGAAAAAGTCCATATTAAAGAGGGTTTTTCAGAAGAGGACATATGGGATATTTTTGATACTGTTTATGGAAAACTGTCAACCGGTGATCAGATATATTTTGACGTCACGCATGCTTTCCGTTCTATTCCTTTGTTTTCACTCGTGTTGTTCAACTATTCAAGATTTGTGAAAGGAACCCAAATTATCTCCATCAAATATGGAGCGTTTGAAAAATTAGGTCCTGCCTATGAAGTTAGAAAGAAAGCGTTAGAAGAACGTGGTATAGCTCCGGTTCTTGATCTCACCAACATTGCACTGTTGCAAGAGTACAATGAAATGGCAAACAATCTCGTGAATTTCGGAAAAACAAAGCAACTGTCATCTGCGCTTCAAAATAGTGATTCAGGAAACAAGGTGCTCGATGATTTGAGCCAATCAATTACAAGTTTGGATGAATTTATAGCCACTAATCAATTAACTGAAATAAGAGCTGGTAGATTTATTGCAAAGTTCAGGTGCAATGTGAAAGCTGGTTCTAAAAGTCAACCTAAACCGATAAAGACGATATTGAAAAAGATACAGTCAGAGACAAGCGATTTTGTGGCAATGAGAGACAATCGTAATATTGAAGCCGCCATAAAATGGGCTAAAGAACACGAAATGCTTGCTCAGGCATATTCGTTGGCGGAAGAATATATAGTGTTACGTATTTCTGAGTTTTATGCAAGTGTTTGTCCTTTCGGAAATGATAGCAAAGCAAAGAAAACTTTCCGTGAATTTATTTCTCTTTTATTGGGACTGCCAGAAAATGTTGTCATAGATAGAAATTTTCATGGTGTTCTCCAAGACCAAGATGCTGTAATAATGCAACTATGGGAAGAGGATTTTGTCCGGACGATTAGACCCGAATACGAAAAAGTTCGCAAACGTCGAAACTCTATTATTCATGGGAATGGCGAATTTCCATATCATGATGAAAAAGGAGATGATTTAGATACTGATTTTTATCCGATATACACCAAGTGTATAGACATTATCAATAAATTCGATCAACCATGTTCATAAACCTCTCCAACCACCCCTCCACCAACTGGAGTGCGGAACAAAAAGACACAGCCGAACAGCTGTACGGCGAAATTGTTGACCTGCCCTTCCCCGTGGTGGATCCGGCGGGCGATGAGGAGTATATAGCCTCCCTTGCCGATGAATACTGTCGGAAAATTCTGGATCTGTCTGACGGAATGCCCGTTACCGTGCATCTTATGGGCGAGATGACGCTCACCTTCGCGCTCATTCAACGCTTGCAAACTGTCGGCATCCTGTGTGTGGCTTCCACCACCGAGCGCGTGACCAATGAAACTCCAGACGGTCGTAAGGAGTCTTTTTTCAAGTTCATCCAATACAGAAAATATACGCAGTTATGAGTACTTTGTGGCAGTACAGTTGGATGGCTTGAATCAAAAAAATCTGTTCAGGACGAAAGAGAAATCAAACAAAAAGATTTAGATATTCTTATAGGCTCCGAGTTCTCCATTGCCTGGTTCCAGCAAATTCTAAGTGATATTTGAAATTAAAACGAATAGGCTATGATAAGAAAAATTGTTGAAAAATTGAAATACGTTTATTCTCGAAATGAGTTGTTGTTTTGGGATATTATTCGAGTAATTGTCCTTATATGCTTGTCTTATTTGGAGTATGTGCGAACAAGATGGGTGTATAA
>CAMKLG010000049.1 GCA_946413585.1 uncultured Bacteroidales bacterium | reverse complement strand
CCGACGGCCGCCAAATCGTCAAGATCGGGGTGAACTTCTCGAAGGAGACAAGGAACATCGAGGGCTGGGAAGTGCGGTGAATTTGTATCAAGCTACAATAACCCATAACCATTAAAATCGTATCTTTGCCGTCCGAACAGAACGTTCGGCTTTTTAAGTCGTAATATTGTCAAAATGAAGATATTAGTAGTCCTTTCCCGCATCCCCTTCCCTTTGGAGAAGGGCGATAAGCTGAGAGCCTACTACCAGATTCGGGAACTGTCGAAATGGCACGACCTCTACCTGGTGGCGCTTTACAGCCGAAGCATACCTGAAGAGGCGATGCGCGAACTGACTCCTTTTTGCCGCGAGGTACATTTCTTGAAGCAGCACCCTGTGCGCAGTGCCCTTAACATAGCAGCTGCCATTCTGACGGGACTGCCAATGCAGTGTGGGTATTTTTATAGTCATCGTATCCACAAAGAGATAGATCAGATTATCCGCGAGGTGCATCCTGACAGAATTTACTGCCAGTTGTTCCGAATGGCAGAGTATGTGCGCGACTGTCGGATTCCGAAAGTTCTTGATTATCAAGATGCTTTTTCCAAGGGAATGGAACGTCGGGCGCAAAAATCCTTTCCGTTGCTCAGACCTGTTATGCGCATGGAAGCTCGTCGCATTGCCCGCTACGAAACCGACATCTTCGATGATTTCGAAGGTAAAACCATGATAACCGCTTTAGATCGTGATTGCATACAACATCCTATGAACAAGGATATTGTAGTGGTTCCCAACGGTGTGGATTTTGAGAAGTTCAGTTATCCTGAAACCCCGAAAACCCACGATTTGATATTTTCTGGCAACATGAACTATCCGCCCAATGTGGATGCTGCTGTCTATTTGGCAAAGGAGATTTTCCCAGAGTTAAAAAAACGTCATCCGCAGCTTAATCTCATGTTGGCTGGTGCTACTCCCGCAAAAAAAGTCCGCAATCTGAGTGACGAGAGTATCACTGTCACGGGTTGGGTACCCTCCATGACGGATTGCTACGCTCAATCGCGTATCTTTATAGCCCCGATGCGATTGGGTACGGGTTTGCAAAACAAACTGTTAGAGGCCATGGCGATGCGTCTGCCGTGTGTCACTTCACCGTTGGCAGGCAAGCCGCTCGATCCCGCCGCTGCGGAAGGCGCTATCATCACTTGTACCACCACCTTGCAATATGTCGAAACCCTCGACAAATTGCTTACAAATGAGGAGTATTACCAGAACCTCGCACAAAAAGGTCATGATTTTGTGCACGAACATTATGACTGGACGAACGCAACACGGAAATTGAACGAATTGTTTTGACGGTTTCCCGTAGAGCCTCGCCTCTAAACCCACCCTAACCGTGCAACCGTATAAGCATCTAACCAAAAAACACCCGTTTTCTGCACAAAATATGTTAAGAAATCATAATAATGCATTAAAATGGAAGAAAAAGAGAGAGAGGCGGTAATATTCCCCGAAAAAATCGTACTTTTGCCATTCTAAAAAAAACAAGATGGAAAAGAGTGCTGAGACTCCCCTGATGAGGCAGTATAATCAATTCAAGGCGAAACATCCGGATGCCATTTTACTGTTCAGAGTGGGGGATTTTTACGAAACGTATGGTGAAGATGCCATTAAATCGTCCAAAATTTTAGGTATTACGTTGACCAAACACGGGAAAGGTGCGTCGCAGACCGAGTTGGCGGGTTTTCCGCATCATGCGCTTGACACCTATTTGCCGCGTCTCGTCCGCGCCGGCTACCGTGTGGCCATTTGTGAGCAACTGGAAGATCCTAAATTGACCAAGACGCTTGTGAAACGCGGTATCACAGAGTTGGTCACCCCAGGGGTCTCTATCAATGACAAAGTGCTGGAACAACGCGAGAATAATTTCTTGGCTGCTATCCATCTTGCAGATAAACAGACGGGTATCTCCTTCTTAGATATCTCTACTGGCGAATTTTATGTAGCGGAAGGCAACGACGAATACCTCGACAAACTCTTCCAAAATTTCAAACCGATGGAGTTGGTGATACAGAAGGGTAAAACGCAGGATTTCCAACAGCGTTTCGGGGAAAAGATGCTGCTAACCCAACTTGACGATTGGGTATTTAAGACCGATTACACGAAAAATTTGCTGAACAAGCATTTCCACACGCGGTCGCTGAAAGGTTTCGGAGTGGAAGAATTGAAAAATGGCATTATTGCTGCGGGTGCCGCCCTTCATTACATCTACGAAACACAGAACCATAAGATTCAGCATATCACCAAGATAAGTAGAATTGAAGAGGATTTGTACGTTTGGCTCGACAAGTTCACCATCCGCAACCTTGAACTGATTCATTCGCCTAATGAGAATGCCGTTACCTTGCTGGATGTACTGGACGAGACTCTTACGCCGATGGGATCGCGTATGCTACGTAAATGGATTCTGATGCCTTTGAAAGAGAAAGTACTTATCGAAGAACGGCTTTCTATTGTTGAATATCTGATTAATAATCAGGAATTTACTTGTAAATTAGGCGAAATCCTCAAGCCGATGGGCGATATGGAGCGTATGGTCGCTAAAATCGCTACAGGTAAGATTAACCCCCGTGAAATTCTGCAATTGGCAGCATCCCTGCGTGCTACCGAACAGTTAAAAGCTCTTTGTGAGAAATCGCAATTTCCTATTCTTCAGGATATTGCAGAAAAATTTAACCCTTGCGTGAAAGTATGCAAGCGCATCGAGGATGAAATTTGCGAGGAACCGCCAGTGGTGCCGAGCAAGGGCGGTATCTTCCGACGCGGTGTCAATGCTGAACTTGACGAACTTATCGATCTGGCAACCAACAGTCGCGGCATCTTGGCTGATATCCAACAACGCGAAGCCGCTAAAACAGGCATCAGCTCTTTGAAAATAGGTTTTAATAACGTTTTTGGCTACTATCTTGAGGTGACCAACACCTATAAGTCGAAAGTGCCGGCGGAATGGACTCGCAAACAGACGCTTACAGGCAGTGAACGCTATATTACAGAAGAACTTAAAGAGCTGGAAACCAAGATTTTGACTGCTCAAGAAAAAATCTTGGAAATCGAGATGCGACTCTATAACGAGCTGGTTGTCAGCTTGTCTGACTATATTCCCAACATTCAGAACAACGCCCGTCTCGCTGCCCGTCTCGATGTGCTCAATGCTTTTGCTTACTGCGCTGTTCAATATCAATATGCGAAACCTACCATCAGTAATTTCGAAAGTATTGATATCAAAGAAGGTCGGCATCCTGTGATTGAAAGGCAACTTCCTCCTGAAGAGCCCTATATCGCCAATGATATCTATTTGGATAACGACAAACAGCAAATCATTGTCATCACTGGACCGAACATGTCGGGTAAGTCGGCCTTGTTGCGACAAACCGCCCTTATCACGTTGATGGCGCAGATGGGCTGTTACGTGCCTGCCCGCGAGTGTACCATCGGCATTGTTGATAAGGTCTTCACCCGTGTGGGTGCCTCCGACAATATCTCCACCGGCGAATCCACCTTCATGGTCGAGATGAACGAGACCGCCAACATCCTCAACAACGTCACCAACCGCAGCTTAGTGCTTCTGGACGAAATCGGCAGGGGCACAAGCACTTACGACGGTATCTCCATCGCGTGGTCCATTGCCGAGTATCTGCACGAGAATCCGCTTCACCATGCCAAGGTGCTGTTTGCCACGCACTACCACGAGCTCAACGACATGGCTGCGCAGTTTCCCCGCATCAAAAACTACCACGTGTCGGTGAAGGAGCTGGACAACAGGGTCTATTTCCTGCGCAAACTTGAAGAGGGCGGCAGCGAACACAGTTTCGGCATCCACGTGGCTCGTATGGCCGGTATGCCTCCCGCCGTGCTGCGCCGCGCCGAAGAAATCCTCAAACAGCTCGAAGATTCCCGCGCCCGCCGCGAAGAAAAGGGCGAGGAGGTACACATCGAGAAGCCCAAGGACGACAGCTACCAGCTGAGTTTCATCAACTTGGACGACCCGCTGCTCCTCGAAGTCAAGGAGACCATCGTCGGTTTGGACATCAACAGTCTCACGCCCGTGGAGGCGCTGATGAAGTTGAACGAGATTCAGGGGCTGCTGACGGGGAAAAAAGGCAATAGGTAACAGGCAATAGTAGAGACGCGCCATGGCACGTCTCTACAACGTCGGATTCGGACGCGATAAATCGCGTCCCCACGGTATCGTCATCCATCGACAGAAATTGCGGTTGCCGCCGCAGGTAATCCATCGTGGTGTTGAGGTTGATGCGCATCAGCCAGCCGTCGAAGCTGCCGAGGCGGCGGTAGGTTCCGGACTTCTCGATGGCCTTGAGGAACGCCTCGTGCGCGAGGTCCTCGGCCACCGCACGGTCGCCTACATAGCGGCAGCACATCCCGACCATCTTCGCGATGTTCCGCTGGTACACCTTCGTCCAAAACTGTTTCTCCTGCATTTTTCGCTGTTTTACAATGATGACGCAAAAGTACGAAAAAGGGCCAAAACCGGCTATTGGCTTTTGGCTGTTAGCTGTTAGCTTTCGCGGAAGAGGTCATACTGCCATATAGTAGCTTTATAATCCGCCTAAAAGACATATTTTTTATATAAATAGGCGGAATATAATTTTATACGGCCAATAGCTAACAGCTAACAGCCAATAGCCGTTTTTTTTGTACTTTTGCCTTTCTTAAAAAACCCCAAAGGCAATGACGAAAAAACTCCTCCTGATAGATGCTATGGGCTTGATTTTCAGAGCGTACTACGCGATGATTAAGAGTCCGCGATTCACCACCAAGGGGCTGAACACCTCCGCGATGCTCGGCTTCACCAACTCGCTGTACGAGGTGCTCAAGAACGAGAAACCCACCCACGTGGCGGTGGCCTTCGACACCGGCGCGCCCACCTTCCGGCACGTCGAGTACGAACACTACAAGGAAAACCGCGAGGCCACGCCCGACGACATCGTAATATCCATCCCTTACATCAAGCGCATACTCGATGCTTTCCGGATTTCGATGGTCGGCATCGACGGCTACGAGGCGGACGATCTGGTCGGTTCGTTGGCCAAACACGCTGAAATCGAAGGCTTTGAAGTTCTGATGCTCACCTCCGACAAGGACTACGGTCAGCTCGTTTCCGACCATATCCGCATGTACAAGCCCGGCAAGTTCGGGCAACCGGCGGAAATCCTCGGCGTGGCGGAAATCTGCGAAAAGTACAAGATCGAACGGCCTGAGCAACTGATCGATATGCTCGGTCTGTGGGGTGATACCTCCGACAACATCCCCGGCGTGCCCGGCATCGGACAGGTGCGCGCCCAGAAACTGCTCGCCAACTACGGCAGCATCGAGGAGATGTATGCACGCAACTTCGACAAGGACAACGAGAAGACCCGTACCCTCATGAACGAGTACAAAGAGCAGGCCTTCCTCTCCAAGGAGCTGGCTACCATTATGATAGACATCCCGATGGAGTACAACTTCGACCAAATGGCCTACAACGGTCCTGACCCGCAAAAGCTCAAAGTCATCTTCGACGAACTGGAGTTCAAGGCCCTCACCAAACGCATTTTCACCGACCTCTCGCTGCAGGTGCCGCAACCTCAAGCCGCCCCCGACCTTTTCTCTCCCATCGAAGAAACCACTCCGCAAAGTAACGAGGAACCTCAACTTCCTAAAACCGTCTTCGAACTTCCCAAAATCGTGGAAATATCTTCGCCAGAAGATATACTACGTGCAGATCCGCGCGATCCTCGGAGATTAATATATTTTACGTGGATTTTCCAACAAGAACGCATTGCCGGATTCGCCTTCGCCTTCGACGAAACCACCACCTATTGTCATTGGGTCGAAAACGAACATCGTCACTATCAGGAGTTTATAAAGCTGTTTTTCGGGGAGCCTCGCACGGTAGTCATGCACGATTGCAAAAACACCTATAAGTTTCTGAAGTCTTTCCGTGTGGAACCGAAATGCACTTTTTGGGACGTGCAAATCGCCCATTACCTGCTGCAACCGGAGCGCAAACACCAGCTCAACGACCTCGCCCTCAGCTACTTCGACTGCGAGTTGGCAGAGACTGGCAAACCGTCGCCCGCGCCCGAGAATGAACAGCTTTTGCTACTGCAAAAGCTCTATCCTATTTTGGATAAAGAATTGAAAGAGAATAAGTTATCGGATTTATTCACACAGATGGAGATGCCTTTGGTACCCGTGTTGGCCGATATGGAATATACCGGGGTGAAGGTGGATGTACCCACTTTGCAACAGAATTCCGATGCCATGAATGCTGAGCTGGCTGCTATTGAACAACAGATTTATGATTACGCAGGTGAGAAGTTTAACATCGGTTCTCCTAAGCAATTAGGCGAGATTCTCTTCGAAAAGATGAATCTGGTGAAGAACGCCCGTCTGACCAAGAGCAAGCAGTATCAGACTGGCGAGGAGGTGCTCAAGAAGATGGCCTACAAGCATCCTATTGTGTCGTTGATTTTGGAGTGGCGCAAGCTGTCGAAGCTGAAATCCACCTATATTGATGCATTGCCACAGCTCATCAACTCGAAGACAGGTCGCATCCATTCCACTTTCACTCAGACGATTACAGCTACGGGTCGGCTCAGCTCCCTCAACCCGAACCTGCAGAACATCCCTGTGCGCACTGAGCGCGGACGTGACATCCGTAAGGCGTTCGTGCCTTCCGATGGAAATGTGTTGCTTGCCGCCGACTACTCACAGATTGAGCTCCGCATCGTCGCGCACGTGTGCCAGGACGAGCGCATGATCGAGACCTTCCGCAACAACGAAGACATCCACGCGACGATGGCCGCCCACATCTACGGCGTTGACAAAGAGGAGGTTACCGCCGACATGCGCCGCGCCGCCAAAACCGTCAACTTCGGGATTCTGTACGGCATCTCCGCCTTCGGTCTCGCCGACCGGCTGCAGATTCCGCAAGCCGAGGCCAAGCAGCTCATCACCGACTACTTCCGCAGTTTCCCGAAAATCTCGGATTATCTGAACGACACGCTGGATTTCGCCCGCGAGCACGAATACGTGGAGACGCTCATGGGCCGCCGCCGCAACATCCGCGACATCAACGCGAAGAACGGCGTCTTGCGGGCCGCTGCCGAGCGCAACGCCATCAACGCACCCATCCAAGGCACCGCCGCCGACCTCATCAAAATCGCCATGATTAGGATCCATAACATCATGGAAGAGAAAAAGATGCGCAGCAAGATGATTCTGCAAGTGCATGACGAATTGGTTTTCGATACTTGTCCTGACGAACTGGAAACACTGAGCGAAATCGTGCAAAAGGAGATGTCGGGTGCCATGCAGCTGTCTGTTCCTTTGGATGTCAACATCAGTTCGGGGAAGAACTGGCTGGAGGCACACTAAAGGGAAGTGAGCAGGTAGTAGTGAGTAGTTAGCAGCTGGCGGATAATCCGTGTTTCATAGCAAACAGCTAATTGCCAAGAACCAAACCCTTGTTTTTGTAATCTTTCCTGCAATTACGAAATTTTTGTACATTTGCAGGTTTTTTATTTTGGATAATTATGTTTACTGGAATTATAGAAAAAACGGGAAAAATCGTTAAGATTGAACAAGATAGAACCAACTTTGATTTTACATTGGAGGTGGATTTTGCGGAGGAACTCAGCATTGACCAAAGTATGGCTCACGATGGTTGTTGTCTCACTGTGGTGAAGTTGGACAAGGAGAAGAAGCAATATGTGGTGACGGCCATGGAGGAAACTATGCTGAAAACCAACCTCGGCACTTGGAAAGTGGGCGATGAGGTGAACTTGGAACGCAGTATGCGCATGGATGGTCGTTTCGATGGTCATATCGTGCAAGGTCACGTTGACCAAACTGCTGTGTGTGAGAAAGTTGTGGATGAAAACGGTAGCTGGCGTTTCTATTTCGCCTATGATCCCGAAAAGAACAACTTCACGGTACCCAAAGGTTCTATTTCCGTAAATGGGGTCAGTCTTACCGTAGTGGATTCCGAAAAAGGTCACTTTTCTGTGGCCATCATCCCCTACACCTACAAAGTCACGAATTTCCACAATATTAAACCCGGCTCTGTGGTCAACATTGAGTTCGACGTTTTCGGCAAATATGTCCAACGTCTTTTGGACGAATATTTTGTGAACAGAGAAAAATAAATCCGATATTTCTACGTTAATCACATTTTACTAAAAAAACAAACATTGAAGAAGAAAGTAACTATACTCAACAAAGTCGGATTCAGTCTGCTGGTTATGGCAGTACTGATGGGTTGTTCTACTTCCCGGAACACCTTTCCCAATCGTGCCTATCACAATGTAACGTGCAGATACAATGTGTATTGGAACGGTAATCAAGCAATGAAAGAGGCCGAAAAAGCATTGGCTAAACTTTCGAAAGACAACTACACCGCCACCTTGCCAGTCTATAATTACCCGGACAAAACCGAGTTAGGTCCGGCCCTTTCCCAGTTGGATCGTACGATTGAGAAATCATCGAAGGCTATTCACAAGCATTCGATGATGATTAAGGGCAAAGAATATGTGAGAACCATTGACGATGCCTATTTCCTGATGGGCAAGGCTTATTTCTACAAGCAGGATTATGTGCAGGCGCAACGCGTGCTGAACTACATCGTGCATACTTACCCTAAGTCCAATATCCTTACCGAAGCAGAAATTCTGCTGGCTCGCGCCCAAATGCTACAAGGATATTATGCTAGTGCAGACGAATTGCTGGAGACCATCCGCTATATGGGTGAGAAAAACAATAAAAAGAGAATCGCGGTACTTTTCAATGCAGCCAAAGCGGAATATCATCTTACTGCTCCTGACGGTGATGTGCAAGAAGCGATTGATTATCTGACGAATGCTATCAACAACAATCCGAAAAAAGAGTTCCGCACCCGTTTGCTGTTAATTCGTGGTGAACTGTATGAAAAACTCGGTCAGCAACAGGAAGCACAGAAAAATTTCAAAGAAGTTATCAATAAATCGTCTGATTATGAGATGGTTTTCTGTGCGCAGATGCATTTGGCCACCAACTATGATGGTTCGGAGTCTAACCGTAATTCTATTACGAGATTGCTCAACAAAATGTTGAAAGACAAGAAAAACGAGAACTATCATGATCAAATTTACTATGCTTTCTCCGAAATCGCCCGTATTGACGAAGATGAAGATTTGCGAATGGATTATCTCGCGAAATCCGTGGCTTCTTCTACGGAAAATAAATATCAAAAGACATTTTCCAGCATCACTTTAGCGGATCTTTATTTTGATCAAAACGAATATCTTGAGGCACAACACTACTACGACACGGCCATGATGTCTATTCCCAAAAACTACCCGAACTATGAACAAATCCAAAAAAAATCGAATGTGTTGAAAGATCTGGTGGATAAGTTGGACGAAATTGCCTTGCAAGATAGTTTGTTGCGTATTGCTACTCTGCCTGAAAGTCAGCGCAATGCATGGGTGAGGAAGATGATTGCCGATTATACGGAAGCTGAACGCAAAGCGGCCGCTGAGGAGGCTGAGCGTATGTTAGCTATGCAGAATGCGGCCTCCTATGCCAACGTCAATACTACTTCTTCTAACGGTAAGTGGTACTTCTATAACCAGTCGTTGGTGACTGCTGGTCAACAAGATTTCTTCCGCCGTTTCGGTAATCGAAAATTGGAGGATAACTGGTTCATTAGCAATAAGACACAGATTTCGTTCGACGACATGGCCTTGATGAATGATCCGTCGTTGGCGAAAGATACGTTAGACTATGATGAGGACGGCAACCCGATTCCCAAGCGTGAAACCGATCCCAAAAAAGAGGCTTATTATTTGCAAGATTTGCCTTTGACTCAAGGTGCGAAAGATACGGCTAATGCTATTATAGCTAGGGACTTATACGAAACAGGTTTTATATATCAGGATTTACTCAGTGACGGCAAGCGTGCTTGTGCCTCCTTCGAGTCTTTGCTGCAACGGTATCCTACCAGCGAATATGCTTTGCCAGCAGTCTTTATGCTCTACACTCTTTATACGCGCATGAATGATCCTAGAGCAAATGATTACAAAAATCTGCTGTTGACCAAATATCCGGATACGGATTACGCAAAATTGATTCAAGATCCTGATTATTACAACAAAATTGCTGCCCGGGAGAAAGTCTTGGAGAACCAGTATTCGCAAGTTTATAATGATTTCAATCAGAAAAAGTGGAAAGCCGTAGTCGCGGCTGCGGATGCTGCTATTCCGCAATGCGCTGACAAAACCCTTGAGTCCCAGTATGCTTATTTGCGTGCTGTGGCCGCTGGACAGCTTTACAACAAAGATACGTTGATTGTTGGTTTGACGAAAATTATCACCAACTATAAGGATCAACCTGTTGCGGAGTTGGCACGAATTTATCTCTCCAACTTCACACAGGAACAAATCCAACAGAGTTTAGGCATCGAAACGCCCAAACAGGCCGAAGAGCACGAGGCTGTTCAGGAAATCGCCAAGAACAACGAACCTAAGAAAACAAGCGTTTTCACCGTCAATCCTAACGAAGTGCATTATGTGGTGCTGTTAGTGAAGACAGATAAGCTTCCTTTACAGACTGTAAAACAGAATCTCAGCAATTTCAATAAGACTTCATTTAGTCTGATGAAATTGGTTGTCAGCAGTTTTATGCTGGATAACAAGAACCAAATGGTTACCGTTTCCAAGTTCAAAGACAAAGATGAGGCTATGAACTATTACCATATACTGCTCAAAGACAGTGAGTTTAAGGAAGACATTGACAACCAGACAATACAGGTCTATGCCATGAGCACTCAAAATTACACTACGTTTTACAACAAGCGGGACCAGCGGGTGAATTATCCTGCATTCTTTAGAGAAAATTACTTAAATAATAAATAAACCGGAAAGATTATGAAAGATACAGATACTCGGGAATACGGTGGTGCTACCGTGAATGTCATAGCACAAGGAACTCAATTACAAGGAAATATGATGACCGCGTCGGACTGTCGTATAGATGGTGCTTTGCGTGGAAATATTGAATCAAAAGCCAAGATTATCGTGGGTCGCAGTGGCATTGTGGAAGGCAACATTAAGTGTGCGAACATAGAAATCGAGGGTAATGTCAAAGCAGAGTCGTTGATTGTTGCGGAGTTGGTGTCGTTGAAGGCTACGGCTAACCTTATAGGTAATATAGAGACGGGCAAAATCGCTATCGAACCGGGTGCTGAATTCTCGGGCAATTGCAAGATGCGCAACACCCGCAATGTGGCTCCGCAAGCTGCTCCACAACCGGAACGGAAGTAGTTTATGACCACTCCGGCCACTCCTAAAAAAAGCACTCCCATTCATCAATATGCCGTTTATTCCAATTTGGCATTCGAAATGGGGGCGGTGATTGCTTTGGGCGTTTTTGGTGGCATTAAATTAGATAAAGTACTGAGTACAAGCCCTTTGTTCACTGTCGTATGCGCTTTGGCAGGAATTGCTATTTCTATGTTCTTAATTTTCAGAACGTTGACAAAACCTACAAAAAAGTCGAAAGATGAGCAAAAAATTACCCATTAGGAAGTTTTCGTTCCTCGTTTTGGTCTTTTCCGTTATTGTGGCGGGATTGTCACTGTTGTTCCAATGGCTTGTGCCACAGTATGCTACGCCCGCACTGCCATTCATCGTGCTGTTTTTCTTCGTCATCACCCTTTTCACGCTTTACATTGTGTTGCGCAGTGACGACGGGCGCGAGGGCAAACGTTTCGTCTCCGCTTATATGCTCTCCCGCACCATCAAAATCCTCTCCTGTCTTCTGTTTCTGATTCTTTATATCTTTCTGAATCGGGAAGATGCCATCAAATTTGGCATCGCCTTCATGGTCATATACTTCCTGTTTGCCATTTTTGAGATTTTTGTATTGAAGAAAGAAAATGGATAAGAAAACACTACGGCAAGAAATCCGCTCTCGGAAGAAAGCGCACACTGCGGTGGAGTTGCAGCAGCAATCAGAACGAATTATGCAGAAGCTGGCTGAGCATCAGCGATTTCAAGATGCGCAGAAGGTGATGCTTTACGCTTCGCTACCGGATGAGGTGCAGACGCTTTCGTTCCTCGAAACATGGCGGCATCGGAAAACCGTGATTCTGCCCACGGTAGTCAGGGATGATATTATTCCTGTGGAATTGGCTGAAAATGTGGAATTTGCCGAAGGTGATTTCCATATCCCAGAACCACAAAACCATCCTTATACGGGCGATTTCGACCTCATTGTGGTGCCAGGGATGGCCTTCGACAAAGCCGGACACCGTTTGGGTCGTGGAAAAGGTTATTATGACCGTTTTCTGTCCCAACATCCACATGTTTATACTATCGGACTGTGTTTCGACTTTCAACTTTTGCCCGAAGTGCCTTCCGAACCTCATGATTGCCTTATTAACGAAGTGATTTCCTTATAGTTATGATAAAACAGAAATCCATAGACAGCGTGATGGCCGCCGTCCGTATTGAGGAGGTGGTCGGCGACTTTGTCTCTTTGCGCAAGCAAGGTCAGGATTTCGTGGGCATTTGTCCTTTTCATGACGACAAAAACCCTTCCATGCACGTGAGCCCGCGTCTCGGCATCTACAAATGCTTCGTATGCGATGCTGCCGGCAACCCCGTAAAGTTCCTCATGGAGCACGAAAAAATGTCGTATCCCGAAGCGATCGAGTATCTGGCGAAAAAGTACGGCATTCCGTTGGAGTATGAGCGTACTGAAAGCGATGAGGAACGTCAACAACGCACTTTGCGCGAAAGTTTGTTGATCGTCAACGAGTTTGCGCAGAAATACTTTATGGAGCAGCTGCGCACCACCGAAGAGGGCAAGCTGATGGGTATGGCTTACCTCAAGGAGCGTGGCTTCATGGATGCCACCATCGACAAGTTTGGGCTCGGCTACTGTCCTGACGGCTGGGATAATTTCACCAAAGCGGCGTTGGAAAAAGGCTATAAAGAGGAATATTTGATTGAGTTGGGTTTGACGGGCAAATCACAGAGCGGCAAACTGTATGACATCTACCGCGGGCGTGTGATTTTCCCCATCCACAATGATGCGGGTAAGATCATCGGTTTTGGCGGGCGCATCTTGAAAAAGGATGGCAAGGATCCGCGAAAATACGTCAACTCCCGCGAAAACACCATATATCACAAAAGTGATACGCTTTATGGCATCTATTTTGCCAAAAATGCCATCCATAAGCAGCAAAATGTCTATTTGGTAGAAGGTTACACCGATGTGATCTCCATGCATGAGTCGGGTGTGGAGAACGTGGTGGCCTCCTCCGGAACCTCGCTTACGCAAGGTCAAATCCGCATGATCACCAAGCGCACCCAAAACATCACGGTGCTTTACGATGGTGATATGGCAGGCATCAAAGCTTCCATGCGCGGCATCGACATGTTGTTGGAGCAGGGACTCAAAATCCGCGTTTGTCTTCTTCCCGATGGCGAAGACCCCGATTCTTTCGCTAAAAAACATAGAGACAGCGAGTTACAGGAGTATTTAGCTTCAGAATCAAAAGACTTCCTGCTTTTCAAGGCCGACATTCTCTCGAAAGAGGCGGGCAACGATCCTATCAAGCGTGCCTCTATGGTGAACGAGATTTTGAAGTCCATTAGTTGCGTGAAAGACAACATCGAGCGGGCGTTTTACGTGAAAGAGTGCGCGAAACTGTTCGATTTGTCGGAAAACGACCTCAACCTCAATTTGCGCCGGTTTGTCTGGGAAAAAACCAAGGAGCAAGGTCGTGTTGTCCAGCATCAACAGCAGCAAGTGCAGCAGCCCTCGATAATCGATGGTCCAGTGGTGGTTGAGGAACAGGGAGTTCCGCATCTCATTGATTCCACGAAGCATCCTGAGCTTTCGCAACAGACGGATTTACTGTACGAAGCAGAAAAAGATCTGATCTTGTTGATGCTTAATTACGGTAATTTGGTCATTTATGAGGCTTCAAAAAACGAAGAAGAAAATAGTCAGGGTTTGCGCGTGGATCAGTATGTTTGCAATGAGATGCAGAAGGAAGACATTCGGTTTCATTATCCTTTGTTAGAGAAGATATTCGACAAATATGTGGATTGGGCTTCCTACATTGGCAATCAAGACCAGATTATCCGCAATTTCACATTGGCCGAGGATCCGCAAATCAGCGAGTTTGTAATTCGGAACATTCCCGTGGAGGAACCCAAGTTCAGCAACCATTGGAAGGACAAGTACGACATTCACACGCACACGACTCGGAACAACATTCGTATTTTGCAAAATCAAGTGCAGAATATCATTCTCACGCTCAAGTTGCGCATTTTGGAGAATGATGCAACCATTATTCAGAAAATCCTTGATCAAGAGGGACTTGCTGAAGAGGACATGATGATGGCCTTGCAGCAACTGAACACCCTTAACCAACTGAAAAAAGAGATTTCCAAACGACTGAACCGCGTGGTCAGTCGTTAAGAACGTTATAAATTCATGGCTATGTCAACGAAGATTACCATCAAATTAGCCCTCATTTGGGCATTTTTCACGCTTTTTGTGAACGTTCAGGCACAGGTAGTGCTCGATTTTGACGAAACCTACGCACAGGAGCTGCTCAAGCCGGGCACCCCCGCGCCCGATTTTGAGCTGCAGACACCTGAGGGCAAAACACTGAAATTCAGCGAATTTGCCAAAGGAAAAATTGTCGTCCTCGACTTCTGGGCTTCTTGGTGTCCTGACTGTCGGAAGGACCTTCCCGAAATCATCCGCCTTTACAACCAGTTCCACGAGATTGGGGTGGAGTTTCTCGGGGTCTCCTTCGACACGGACAAGGAGAAATGGACGGACTACATCGCCAAATCGGGTGTGCCCTACCCGCAGGTGAGCGAGCTGAAAAGGATGAACCAGTCGGAGGTGGCCAAGGCTTATGGTGTGCGCTGGATTCCGTCTATTTACCTTATCCAAGATGGCAAAGTGCTGGTTAGTACGGTTTTATCGTACAAAATTGAGGATAGGTTGAACAGACTTGATTCAAGACGTTGGAGTAATTATTTTTCTATGGTGCATGGGGGTGGTGTTGTTGATACGATTTCCATCGATGGCAGCAAGGGCAAATTATGGGCCCAATCGTATAAGCCATACCTTGATCCTAGTCAGCGTTGCGATTTGGTGATTATGTGCCATGGACTGAACTGCGACCACGATTTTCAACTGATGCGAAGTATTGAAACACGATTGAGAGAAGAGGGATTTGCCACGCTATCGTTTGATTTCAACGGTCACGGCAAGAGCGACGGCCGATTCTCCGAAATGACCATTCCCAACGAAATCGAAGATTTGGAACAGGTGCTCGCGTATGCGCAAGATTTGCGTTATGTGCGGAACATCGCGCTGGTAGGCCACTCGCAGGGCGCGATCGTGGCGGCGATGGTGGCAGGTAATCATCCGGAAGACATCAAGGCGTTGGTGACATTGGCGCCGGCTTCTTCGGTGCGCGATGACATCGCCCGAGGCAACCTCTTTGGCGTTGAGTTCAACCCGCTCGATCCGCCTGATAGTCTTGTACTTAACAATGGTATCGCCCTCGGCAGACGTTACCTCAAGACGGCTTTAAGACTGCCCATTTTCGAAACTTCCGCCAAATATCAAGGCAATGCCTGCGTTATCCAAGGCAACGGCGACCGTCTCGTGCCCTTCACCTGCGGCGAACGCTTCCACCAGATGTGGGAGAACAGCGAATATTACGAATTGGAATATTACGACCACAATTTCACGAATTGCATCTTCCGCCCGGTGGATATTACCGTGGATTACTTGCTGAGAACGTTGAGGCCGAGATAGTTGTTGGCTTAGACTATTAACCCTACGTTACACGTCACACATCACAGCATCATCGCCGTTTTCAGGCCGTCGATGGCGGCACTCATGATGCCGCCGGCGTATCCTGCACCTTCCCCGATGGGATAAATGCCTGGTATTGAGGATACTCGTTGCTCGTTGCGCAACAATCGCACGGGTGAAGAGGAGCGGGTTTCCACACCCGTCAATACCGTATCAACATTGGCGATTCCGTGCAGTTTGCGATCGAGGAGTGGCAAAGCCTCACGCAGTGCGCCCACAGCGTAGTCGGGCAGACAGCGGTTGAAATCACAATAGTGCAGATTATGAGGGTAGGAGGGGACTACTTTGCGGTGGCGTGTGGCGACCTGACCCTTCAGGAACTCCCCGACGAGGTTGCCCGGTGCGCGTCCGTCGTCCGACACGCGGAACGCCAGCCGTTCGTATTTTTCCTGATAATCAATACCATCCAACACCGAACCATGCATAAAATCTTCGGGTGTGACGCTCACTAGAAGCGCACTGTTGGCGTTGGCTTTGTCGCGCTTGTGCTCGCTCATGCCGTTGGTGACAATCGTGCCCTCTTCGCTTGCGGAGGCCATCACCGTGCCGCCCGGACACATGCAGAAGGTGTAAACGCCACGGTCTTTGATGTGCACCACGCCTTTGTAAGAGGCTGGCGGAAGGAGATTTGCGACTGAACCGTACTGCATCCGGTTGATGTCGCGCTGCAGGTGTTCCATGCGCACTCCGATTGAAAATCCTTTGGCCTCCATCAGCATTCCACGTGCGTGTAACATGCGGATGGTGTCGCGGGCGGAATGACCTAAACCGAGAAGTAAATGATTGGTGATAAATGTTTTACCGTCTTGACAATGGATTTTCAACGCGTTGCCTTCCGCCTCGAAAGCATCGAATAGGGTGTTGAAATGGAACTCGCCGCCAAGACTTTCAATTTCCAAACGAATATTTTTCACCACTTGGGAAAGATAATCCGTGCCTACGTGCGGGTTTTGCTGATATGTGATTTCTTCAGGGGCACCGTGTTTGTGGAACTCGTTGAGTATAAATTGGTTATATTCGCTATTGACGTTCGTGTTGAGTTTGCCGTCGGAGAAGGTGCCGGCACCGCCTTCGCCAAATTGCACGTTGGAATTGGGGTTCAGTACTTTGGTTTGCAAGAAAGTTTGCACCGATTTTTGACGCTCTTCGATACACTCGCCACGCTCAATTACGATAGGATGCGCACCGCAACGAGCTAAGTAGAGGGCTGCGAACATGCCCGCCGGTCCGAAACCAACCACTACGGGCTGATGCTCGTGCAACCATTTTGGATATGGAAGCTCAATGGCCGTTTGACATTCCGATACATGGGGCTGGCCAACCAAACGTTGGTAAGAATCAGGAATCGTGACCTCCACTTGGAAGTCGAAAAGTACTTTGTCCTTTTTCCGCGCATCCACCGACTGACGCACAATGCGACACTCCTTCAGATCCTCGGTGCGGATCCGGAACTGCTTACACACCGCATTCTTCAGGTTCTTACCCTCCGATACGGGAATCTTTATATTGGATAGTTTTAGTTTTAACATCAATTATTGTTTTATATATCTTTAGGGCTCCGCTTTGCGTCACCCTAGGTTGACATAGGTCGGGCTTTCAGCCCTTTTTGGAATATTCATCGTTTTTCATCGTCCTTCATCGTCCTCACAAATCTCCCGAACGTACTCCACCGCCTGCATGTTTCGCAGCGACACCACGTCGATCCAGCCACTTTCGATGCCATATACGCGACCGGCTTTCACCGCTTCCAGGAGCGTGTAAGGGTAGCGAGAGACAAAAGCGTCTTTGTCTTCGTTGCGTATGAGAATGATATCAGGATTGGTTTTGAACAGATATTCGCGACTGATGTTCCATCCTGAGAGGGAATCGCCAGCATTGCGAGCACCTGCGAGTTCTATAATTTCTTGAATATGAGTATCTTTCGGAGCGGTAAAGTCGCCGCCGTCACCAAATCCGACCACATAATAGACGCATTTCCTATCTTTCGGGGCGGGTGCGTTGGCCTTCAGTTCTGAGATTTTTTCCCGCCATTTTTCAGCTTCTGCATTTCCCTTTTCTTCGCACTGTGTGATGCGTCCGATTACCTCCATCATTTCCGCCATACCCTCTAACGAACTCTCTTCCACAATGCAAATGACGGGGATTCCCATTTTCTCAATGGCATCCACATCCTGTTGTGAAATCATGGAGCCGATGAGCACCACATCGGGATGCAGGGAAAGTAAAACCTCAAAGTTGATGTCGTGCATGCCACCTACTTTCTTAATCTTTTCAGTTTCAGGTGGATATTTGCAAAAATCGGAGATGCCGACCAGTTTGTCCTGTGCGCCTACGAGGAACATCACCTCGGTGATAGCGGGCGAAATGGAGACGATGCGCTGAGGTGCCTCCTTCAATTCCACGTGACGTTTATAGGAGTCTTCCCAAGTGAAAAAGGCGTCTTGGTTTTGGGTCGTTTTGGGCGAATGGCAGGCTGTCAAAAGAAGCGTGCACAAGAGCGCACAAGAGAAGAAACCGAAGAACCAATTAAAGCGTAATTTATTCATATTCACTTATTTATAAACATTTTCAAAAGGATTTTCCAAGTGGCAAAAGTAACATATTTGTGGGAATCCTCCTTTTACCATTTTCATTGTCCTTTTTTACATCGGAAATGGGGGTTTGTATGTGTTTTTTTTATACCTTTGCCGCGCAAAAAATAGAGGCTGAAAATTGGTATAAATATCAAATCAACAATAAAATAACAACTTACCAAATTTTATAGTATGGAAAAAATAAAATCATTGGCAGATCTCAAGAAAAAGAGAGAAGAGTTGCAGTCCAAGATTGAATTGCGCGAAGGCGGCGAGAACGTCGAAAACCTCGTGCAAGTCAAGGTGGCTATGGCAACCTGCGGTATCGCTTCCGGCGCAAAACAGACCATGGAAGCCATCATTGAGGAATGCAACAAGCAAAATGTCAAGGCTGTTGTGACTCAAACCGGCTGCATGGGCTACTGCTATGCTGAACCTACCGTCGAAGTTAAGAAACCCGGTCAAGACCCCATCGTCTTCGGTCACGTGGACACCAAGAAGGGTCAGGAACTCGTCACCAAGTACATCATGCAAGGTGAGATTCTGGAAGGAGTCATCCCGGTAAATTACGAAAAAATCGACAAATAACCAGTAAGGAGGTCAGTTATGGCAAATTATAAATACCACATTCTGCTCTGCGGCGGTACGGGATGTACGGCTTCAGAAAGCCCCAAAATCAGAGAAAATTTTGTTCAAATCCTGAAGGAAAAGAACCTTTCCGACGATGTTCAAGTGGTGACCACCGGTTGCTTCGGCTTCTGCGAAAAAGGCCCCATCGTGAAGATTCTTCCCGATAACACTTTTTATACTCAGGTGAAGCCCGAAGACGCTCTCGAAATCGTCAACGAGCATATCATCAAAGGTCGTAAGGTGCAACGCCTGCTTTATGAGAACCCCGAGGACAAGGAGCACATCTCCGACTCCAAACACATGGGTTTCTACAAGAAACAGATGCGTATCGCTTTGCGTAACTGCGGTTTCATCGATCCCGAAAACATCGACGAGTACATCGCACGTGACGGTTACAAGGCTTTGGCCAGCGTTTTGGAACAACACGATCCCGCTGCCACCATCGACGTCATCAAGAAATCCGGTCTCCGCGGCCGTGGCGGCGCTGGTTTCCCCACCGGTTTGAAATGGGAACTCTGCGCTAAGAACGCTGCTGACCAGAAATACATCATCTGTAATGCCGACGAGGGAGACCCGGGTGCATTCATGGATCGTTCCATCTTGGAAGGCGACCCGCACTCCATCATCGAGGCTATGGCTATCGGCGGTTTCTGTATCGGCGCCACCATCGGTTTGGTCTATATCCGCGCTGAATACCCGCTGGCTATCCACCGTCTGCAAGTCGCTATCGACCAGGCTCGTGAGTATGGCCTCCTCGGTAAGAACATCTTCGGCACAGACTTCGATTTCGACATTATCCTCCGTTACGGTGCCGGTGCATTCGTTTGCGGTGAGGAGACCGCTTTGATCCACTCCATGGAAGGTCAACGTGGTGAGCCTACCTTCAAACCCCCGTTCCCGGCTGTTTCGGGTTATATGAAGAAACCCTCTAACGTGAACAACGTCGAGACCTACGCCAACATCCCTGTCATTATCAACAAGGGTTGGGAATGGTTCTCCTCTATCGGTACCGAAAAGTCCAAAGGTACGAAAGTGTTCGCATTGGCTGGCCAGATCAACAACGTCGGTTTGATCGAGGTGCCTATGGGTATCACCCTTCGCGAGGTCATCTACGAAATCGGCGGTGGCATCAAGGGCGGCAAGAAGTTCAAAGCTGTGCAAACTGGCGGTCCTTCCGGCGGTTGCTTG
Organism: uncultured Bacteroidales bacterium; assembly: GCA_946413585.1. Classification (GTDB taxonomy): domain Bacteria; phylum Bacteroidota; class Bacteroidia; order Bacteroidales; family WCHB1-69; genus F23-D06. The sequence continues at coordinate 574 of CAMKLG010000049.1, read as the reverse complement.
ACCGAGAAGTTCCTCGACACCCCCATCGACTACGATAACCTCGTGGCTGCCGGTTCCATGATGGGTTCCGGTGGTATGATCGTGATGGACGAGACCTCATGTATGGTTTCTGTCGCGAAGTTCTACCTCGACTTCACCGTGGAGGAATCCTGCGGTAAATGTACGCCGTGCCGTATCGGTAACAAGCGTCTGAGCGAAATCCTCGGCCGCATCACCAAGGGTAACGGCACGATGGAAGACCTCTCCCTCCTTAAGAACCTCAGTACGGTTATCAAGGACACCGCATTGTGCGGTCTGGGTCAAACCTCCCCGAACCCTGTATTGTCCACCATCGACAACTTCTGGGATGAATATGTGGCTCACGTGACTGAAAAGAAATGTCCTGCCGGTCAGTGCAAGGCCCTCAAACAGTATGTCATCGACGCCGAGAAATGTAAAGGTTGTACGGCTTGCGCCCGCAACTGTCCGGTCGGTGCCATCAAGGGTACAGTCAAGATGCCTCACGAAATCAACCAAGAGCTCTGTATCAAGTGCGGTACATGTATTGAGAAATGTAAATTCGGTGCAATCAGTA
>CAMKLG010000048.1 GCA_946413585.1 uncultured Bacteroidales bacterium | reverse complement strand
GCCATTTTGGAAATGGAATATGGGTAATCAGTAAATGATAACCCTATCTTGAAAAAGAGAAGCTTTGTCTCGTCCGATCCGCAAAAGAAAAATTCACACCAGCGATCCTCCAAAATTGTCATAGAATTGTAACACGAGACAGTCTCCTCTTTAAGCAAAGAAGTAGTATCTTTGCAACCGAAAAGAAAGCAATCCAAGTATGAAAATTCTTGTTGTCGATGATGAATACACATCAAAATTCCTTTTTCTTAAACGGAAATTTCATAGTTTTGCAACCTGATTTGATTTGACGATTGAAGTATGGAAGAGATAAAGACTGCAGCGGACATAAGCGTATCTGCAATGAGATTCGGAGTTTAGAGTTTTATTGTTGTCAATACTTGAAACTAAAAAGAGAGCGACTGTGGCAGCCGCTCTCTTTCTTGTATTGAAAAGTCGGAATGATTATCCGCAGTAGAAATATTCTTTCACCATCTTCGCCATCAGTTCAGGATCTTTGGCGATTTCTTTACGGATGCTCTTGTCCTTGAAGGATTTGAGCTGTTTGATGATGTCGTCGATCATGGAGCGGTCGAAGACGCCGTGAGCTTCGAAGATTTCGCGGTGGTTGCTGAGTTCGTCGGCAGATTCCCAGCAGGAGGCGGGCAGTTGGGCGAGTTTCTCGACCAATGCCTTGTTCTCGGCGCGGTGGATATCGACATCGACGTAGGTGGATTCGGCGAATTCGAGGGCGTTCTCCATTTCAAAGCCGTGGCGGGCGGCACACACGAGGCCGGCTAACAGCAAGTAGATGTCAGCGGAGCCGTCTGGGCAGCGGAACTCGACGGTTTGCTTTTGGGAACGATCTTTGTTGACGGCCTTCTCCAGCGGGTTGAGTTCAGCCACGATGTCGTTCTTGTGGGTCCAGCCCAGCGGCACGCGCACAAGCACTGAACGGTTGCGGTCGCCCCAACATACGGATGTGGGCGCTTCCTGATGAGGCACCAAACGGAAGTAGGAGGTCGGATTGGTGTTGCCGAAGGCGGTCAGGGAGCCGGCGCAGGTCATGTAGCCCGCGATAGCAGTCTTGGCGATGCTGTTCAGCTTGCCCTTGGTGACCATCTGGTTCTTGCCCTTACCATCAACGATGCAGGTGTGGATATGGAGACCGCTGCCAGCCTTGCCGGCGGTGATCTTCGGGGCGAAGGTCACGTCGAAGCCATATTCGTAAGCCAAGTTACGGATGATCCACTTAGCGAGGATCAGCTGGTCGGCTGCATCTTGCACGTCGGTGACGAGGAATTCGATTTCGTTTTGCTCATAGATTTTGCCATCCATGGTGAAGTTGCCCACTTCGGAGTGGCCGTATTTGATGAGACCGCCCATTTTGGCGATGTTGAGCATACACTCTGCGCGAAAATGCTCGAATTTGGTGAACGGGGAGGACTCGTGGTAACCTCTCTGATCGGGAATCGTGAAGAGGTCGTCTTCCTCACCGATAACGTAATATTCGAGTTCGCCCATAGCTTGGAAGTAGTTACCCGTTACTTCCGTGAATGATTTGGCGGCTTTGCGCAGGATGTACTCAGGAGAGTTCTCCAGTGGTTTTCCTTCATTATTATAATATGAGCAGAGGAATGACAGGGTAGGGATTTCTGTGAACGGGTTCAGGAAAGCCGTGGAGAAGCGCGGGATCACGTACAGGTCGCTGGAACCGGCGTGGATGAAAGCCGGGAAAATGTTCGAACCATCGACACGCTCGCCATTGGAGAGGATCTGTTCGAGATAATCGCGGCTGTGCAGCACAAAACCGAGGGTTTTGATGCGACCGTCGCCTGCCACATAGTGGAAGTTGACCATCGGGATGTTGTTCTCCTCCACATACTTTATCATATCCGCTTTGGTAAATTCCTTCGGGCTTTTCTTGAAATAATTCACGAGCGGATTCAAGCTCATTGTGATGTTGTCTTTCATATTACATTTGAATTTTTGATGATATTTAAATCGGGGGCAAAGATAAAAAATCTTTCTGAAATAACCGCCATTATGGAAAATTTTGTATTTTTGCCGCGTCAAATTAATTTATTCACAATTTAAAGAAAGAGGTATTTTTTATGATTATTGTTCCCATTAAAGAAGGCGAGTCCATCGACAAAGCGCTCAAGAAACTGAAAAAGAAATTCGACAAGATTGGTGTGAAGAAAGAAATTCGTGCCAGACAAGAATTCACCAAGAAGAGCGTCATCAGACGGGAGCAATTGCGCAAAGCCATCTACGTTCAACAACTTCGCAATGCTGAAAACGAATAACGGACGGTTTTGACAATCAAAATGAAACAGGGACGCATCCCTGTTTTTTTTTTTGCCCACCATGGACGTATGCGATACGTCGCCATAATGGACGTATGCGATACGTCCCTACAATATTTGACGATATGAATTATACGGATTTCATCGATTACCTCAGGTACGAGAAGCGGGTGTCGCCGCACACGGTGACGGCTTACGAGCACGATTTGTCTCAGTTTTTCAGCTTTTTACAGGAAAAATTGGAGATTTATCAACTGGGGGATGTTCAAACAGAGGATATTCGGGCATGGGTGATTTCGATGTTGGAGGATGAGGAATTGCAGGCAAAATCGGTGAATCGGAAGCTCAGCGCGGTGCGTGCTTTCTATCGTTACAAATTGAAAATCAAAGAAATATCCCATAACCCTACGTTGGTTCTACATGCCCCTAAGGTGCCGAAGAAGTTGCCGCAATATGTGGATCAGAAAGACATGGCGCATCTTTTTGAGGACGTGCCGTTCGAAGAAACGTTCGAGGGTTTACGCGACCGCACTATCCTGGAACTTTTCTATGCTACGGGGATGCGATTGTCGGAGTTGCTTAATATCAAGACGCAAGATATTCATTTGCAGGACAATACAATCAAAGTTTTGGGTAAACGCAATAAAGAGCGCATAATTCCGTTTGGTAATCGTATGTCAGAGTTATTGACATCCTATATGGAAAACTTGCAAAAAAAATTTAACGAGGGAACGAAAAATAATTATATCTTTGTCACCGCTAAAGGAGATCAACTTTATCCGAAAGCAGTCTATAGAATTGTTCGTAAATATCTGGATATGGTAACCACGATTGATAAACGGAGCCCGCACGTCCTCAGGCACACTTTTGCGACGCATTTGCTGAACAACGGTGCGGACCTGAATGCGATTAAGTCCATTTTGGGGCACAGCAGTCTGGCCGCCACCCAGGTTTATACGCATAATTCCATAGAACAACTCAAATCCATTTATAAACAAGCTCATCCAAGAGCATAAAAAGGAGGTTTTTATGAAAATCAACATCAATTCCGTACACTTCAAAGCGGATCAGAAACTGGAGAATTTCATCACCGAAAAGGTGGAGAAACTGAACAAGCTGCACGACGGCATCATGGGTGCCGAGGTCGCGCTGAAATTGGAGAATACCGAAGCGCCGGAGAACAAGACTGCGGACATCCGCATGAATATCCGTGGCTACGATGCTCGCGCCAGCAAGACGGCCAAATCTTTTGAGGAAGCCACCGACCAGGCTATTGACGCTCTGAAGAAGCAGCTCCAGAAGAGCAAAGAGAAAGAGCAGAACAAGAGACCTTCCGGCGAACTATCCTTTGAAGAGAAGTAGTAAACCTTGAGAAGTCATTCATACAAAAGCCCTGCCAGAAATGGTGGGGCTTTTTTTGCTGTTGGCTGTTGACTTGAACTTTCAGGCGCAAAAGTGCACAGATTTTGGGTTAAAAAGTGTATCTTTGCGCCGTTTTTTAGAAATTCAAGAATATGCGTGATGCTCGTATCTTTGTAGAAAAGAAACCTGGTTTTCAGGTTGAGGCTGACAGTCTGAAAGCCACTTTGAATCAGAACTTTAACCTTAATATCAGAAGCCTTCGTCACTTGAAGGTCTATGACATTTTTAACATAGAAGAGAGTCTGCTTGCGAAGGCGGAAAACGTGGTTTTTTCCGAACCTGTGACCGATGAGGTTTTCCACGAATTTTCATTGGATGGATTGAAGTACTTCGCCGTGGAGTTCCTGCCCGGTCAGTTCGATCAACGTGCCGACAGCGCCATGCAGTGTCTTAAACTGCTGAATCCCAAGACGGAAGCGGTCATCAAAAGTGCGAACCTGTTTGTCATTGACGGGGATTTGACTGCGGATCAATGGCAGAAGGTGAAGAAATATTGCATCAACGAGGTGGAAGCCCGCGAGAAGGATATGAATCGCTTGGAGCTGACAGAAAATCCTGAGGTTCAGGATGTTCCGATTTACGACGGCTTCAGAACTTGGACGGAAGACCAACTGCGCGATTTCCACGGCAAGATGGGTTTGGCAATGTCATTGGAAGATTTAAAGTTCATCCAGCAATATTTTGCCAACGATGAGAAGAGAGACCCATCCGATACGGAGGTCAAACTGCTGGACACTTATTGGAGCGACCACTGCCGTCACACAACCTTCGAGACGGCCATCACGAATATCGAAACCGAGGGTAACAACATTTATAAAGAGCAGATTGAGAATGCGTTACGTGAGTATTTGGCCGTACGCGACGAGATGTACGGCAAGGATACGAAACGCCCAATCACGCTGATGGACTTGGCTTCTATCAACGGCAAATACGAGTACAAGCGTGGCAATCTTCCTGACAAAGAGATCTCCGAGGAGAACAATGCCTGCAGCATCCGCGTGAAGGTGGATGTCGATGGCAAAGAGGAGGACTGGTTGTTGATGTACAAGAATGAGACGCACAATCACCCGACGGAGATCGAGCCGTTCGGTGGTGCGGCGACCTGTGTAGGCGGTGCCATCCGTGACCCGCTGAGCGGACGTAGCTATGTATATCAGGCATTGCGTGTTACGGGCGCGGGCGACATCAAAGCCCCGATTTCCGCAACGTTGCCCGGCAAACTCCCGCAGTCGGTGATTTCCAAAACCGCCGCTGCTGGTTATTCCTCCTACGGTAACCAAATCGGATTGGCTACCACGTGCGTTCGCGAAATCTATCATCCTGATTATCAGGCAAAACGATTGGAAATCGGTGCTGTTGTGGGTGCCGTACCCGAGAATCAAGTGCGTCGCGAGCGTCCGCAGCCCGGCGACATCATCATCATGTTTGGCGGTCGCACTGGTCGCGACGGCATCGGAGGCGCTACCGGTTCCTCGAAAGAACATACGGAGAAGTCACTTGACACTTGCGCCGCTGAGGTACAGAAGGGTAATGCTCCCGAGGAGCGCAAGATCCAGCATCTGTTCCGCCGTCCCGAGGTGACGAAGCTCATCAAGAAGTCCAACGACTTTGGTGCGGGCGGTGTCAGTGTGGCCATCGGCGAGTTGGCTGACGGTTTGGTCATCGACTTGGACACGGTGCGCACGAAGTATAAAGGTCTGAACGGCACGGAAGTAGCTATTAGCGAATCGCAGGAGCGCATGAGCGTGGTGGTGGCACCCGAAGATGTGGATGCTTTCTTCCAATACTGTCGCGAAGAGAACTTGGAGGCCAACATTATCGCCAAAGTGACCGATAACAACCGCCTCACGATGACATGGCGCGGCAAAACCATCGTGGATCTCAGCCGCGATTTTATTAACACCAACGGTGTGCGCCAGCAGGTGACCGCCAAGATTGACGCTGTGGGGGATGACTTTTTGAAACCCATAGACATTCAGGGTGATACTATGCAGGAGAAGTGGTCAAGTTGCCTCACCAACCCGAATGTTGCATCCCAAAAGGGTCTCATTGAGATGTTCGATGCCACCATCGGGGCTTCCACGGTGTTGATGCCGTTCGGTGGTAAGAATCAGCTGACGGAAGCACAGGTAAGTGCACAGAAACTGCCTGTACGTCATGGACATACGGACACTACTTCCATTATGGCATTCGGCTATAACCCGTTCATCGCTATTAAGTCACCGTTCCATGCCGGTGTGCTAGCCGTATTGGAGGCCATGTCGAAGATAGTGGCAGCCGGCGGTGACCACCACAAAATCCGCTTCACTTTCCAAGAGTATTTCGAAAAATTGGGCAAAGACTCCACCCGCTGGGGCAAACCGCTCTCCGCATTGTTGGGTGCTTTCTGGATGCAGAAAGAATTCAAACTTGCTTCGTTGGGCGGCAAGGATTCCATGAGCGGCACCTTCAAGGATATGCACGTGCCGCCCACTATCGTCTCCTTTGCCATCACTACCCAGAATGCCTCCCACATTATTTCTCCCGAATTCAAGAAGAAAGGCAATTATATTTATTTGGTTAAAAACCGGTTATATGATGGAATGCCGGATATTGACGAAACCGAAAAAGTTTTGTTCTATGTCCATAACCATATCATGGACAAGACGATTGTTTCCGCCTTTGCCCTCCAGTTTGGCGGCATTGCGGAAGCTTTGGCCAAGATGAGTTTCGGCAATGATTTAGGCTTTGACATTCAAACGGATGAGGATTTGTTCGCATACGGTTACGGCAGTTTCATCGTGGAGACCACCGAGAAGCTGAACGCACCTTGTGCTATTGAGTTGGGTAAGGTTGCGGACAGTTTTATTGTCAACGGCGAGAAGCTCGACAAAGCGGCGTTGTTGGCAGCTTGGCGCGGCTTCTACGGTAAGCTCTATCCCGAAATGGCCGCTAATGAGACGGTTTCCGTGGGTGCGGAGTTTGTGCGTAAAGCGCAGAACAACCACTTCGAACCTGCAGTGAAGGTCAGACAGCCGAAGGTGATACTACCTGTATTCCCGGGCACCAACTGCGACTACGACACGGCAAAGGCGTTCGAGGATGCAGGTGCTGAAACGCGCATCCTGGTTTTCAAGAACTTGGACGAGGCGGCTATCGAGCACTCCATCGATGAGTTGGCTGCGGCCATTCGCGAGTCGCAAATCCTCGCATTGTCTGGCGGTTTCAGCTTGGGTGATGAGCCCGACGGCAGCGGTAAATTCATCGCTAATGTGCTGAACCACCCGAAGATCAAGGCGGCTGTAGAAGACCTCCTCGACCGTAAGTGCTTGGTGCTAGGTATTTGCAATGGCTTCCAGGCACTCATCAAGTCCGGTCTGCTGCCATTTGGCAAGTTAGGTGATGTCACGCCCGCCTCCCCGACATTGTACCGTAACAACATCAACCGTCACATTTCGCGAATTGTGCGCACCCGTGTGGGCAGCACCAACTCTCCGTGGCTCACCTCTTTCCATGAAGGCGACGTTCACAATATTGCCGTCAGCCATGGTGAGGGCAAGTTTGTGGTCTCACAAGAGCTTGCTAGACAGCTCTTTGAGAATGGACAAGTGGCATTCCAATACTGCGACGAGAACGGCAATGTGAGTATGAATCCCGCCGACAATCCCAACGGTTCTTTCTACGCCATCGAAGGCATTGTTTCCGATAACGGTTTGATTCTTGGCAAGATGGGGCATAGCGAACGCAAAGGCCGCTACTTGTACAAGAACATTGACGGGGACAAGGAGCAGGATATCTTCGCGAATGCGGTAGCGTATTTTGGACGATGAAACGATGATGCGATGAAGGGGCAACCAAACTGCTTCAATAACCCATAACCATTCAAAAAAGTGAGAATCAACGACATAGAATACATAGAAGTGGAGGTTTTCGACGTGCGGTCGTCGTCGCAGGCTACGGAAGCGTTTTCGATGATTTTGGTGGACAAGTTCAACAAGCAGCGATATGTCCCTATCATCATCGGGTTGAACGAGGCGCGGGCGATTTTAGGCGAGTTGCACGGTCGTCTGCCCCAGCGTCCGCTTACTCATGCGTTATTTGCTGACCTACTAATGAATCATATTCCTGACTATAATCTCGAATTTATATCCATCAATGAGTATAGTCAGGGCATTTATTATGCTTCTATCGTCATCCAAACCCCGACAGGCAGCTATTTTGAGGTAGATGCACGTCCTTCCGACGCAGTGGCCATCGCGTTGTGCGCCAATGTGCCCTTATACTTCAAAAAGACATTGTTTGAAGAACAATTACAGCTTACCACCCGTTCGACGGAATACGATGAGAATGCCATTATATTCCCGACCACTGCGGCTCGTCGCACCTCTGAAACATCCAAAGCCCAAACCGAATGGGAAACATTTTCTTTGTCTGAGTTGAAAGACATGTTGCAAAATGCTATAGAAGAAGAGAATTACGAGCTTGCCGCGAAGATACAGGAGGAGATTGAGAAGAGAGGGGACGGAAGGAAGTAGTAGGGCTGTTGGCTTAGAACTTTGACTATTCCCTACTCTCTATTCCCTTAAACCCTAACCCCTAAACTTGACTCCTAACGAAATCTATCATGAACATTATGAGTAAAATAAGATTTCTTCTGATAATGTGGTTCTGCGTAGCGGCGGGTACCCTTCTTGCGCAAAATATTACCGTGAGCGGGCATTTATACGAGCGCGGGAGTTTGGAGTCGTTGCCTGGCGGGTTGATTTACGAGCCTGTTTCGCAGACGGCCACCACGACAAACACTTACGGTTTTTATACGTTGACATTACCGTATCGAGAGGGAATGTTTTTCGTTTTCAATAGCTTTGGTTTTATCAATGACACACTTTGGATTCACAGTGCCGAAAATCTTGAATATGATGCGCGGTTGTCGAAAATTACCACTTTAGAAACGGTGACTATTACATCCGAGAAGACCAACACCGAGCAAGTGCAAATGAGCTCTATCAAGCTGTCAACCAAAGAGATACAGCAAATTCCTATGTTGTTAGGCGAGAAGGATGTCTTCAAGACTTTGCTGTTGTTGCCAGGCGTGCAATCGGCATCGGAGGGTACTTCTGGCATTTATGTGCGTGGCGGTGGCCCAGACCAGAACCTCGTCATTTTGGATGAAGCCACCATCTACAATGCCAGTCACCTCTTGGGCTTTTTCTCCATTTTCAATGGCGATGCCATCAAATCTGTGGAGCTGATAAAAGGCGGATTTCCAGCGCGTTATGGCGGTCGTCTCTCTTCAGTCATTGACATCAACATGAAGGATGGTGATAAGGAGAGCTATCATGTTGAAGGGGGTATCGGGGTGATTTCTTCCAACGTGGTGGTGGAGGGTCCTATCATCAAAGACAAGGCTTCTTTCATGTTGTCGGGGCGCACCACTTATATGGATCTTTTGATGATCCCAATTATGAAGCTCGTGGCTGACGGCACCTCTTCGGGGTACTATTTTTTCGATTTGAACGGTAAATTCAACTTCAACCTTGGCAAAAAAGACAAACTTTACCTCAGTGCCTATTTCGGACGGGACAAATTCCATGTGGCCCGAAGCGACAACGATATGGGTGTCACTGATAAATACAAGATGGGACTTTTCTGGCAGAATGCCACAGCTACTGCGCGATGGAACCATTTGTTTACCAATAAGATATTCTCTAATATGTCGTTCGTGTTCAGCGACTATACGATGAACACGTACATGAAATACAAGTTTTTTACGGCTCCGAACAATCCTGACAATGAGTCGTTCAGTTCCGATTTTAATTCTGGCATTCGCGATTATACGCTGAAATACGACGTTTCTTTCCACCCCAATGCTACTCATCATATCCTTGCCGGTGCGGTCGTTACTTACCACGAGGCGCGACCCAGTGCCATGACCATGAAGGCCGATACATTTAGCATACGGCAAGTGAACAAGGAATTAGGGTTGGAATATGCTGTGTATGTGGAAGATGAGATTAATATTCGCAACAAGTTCCGCATCAATCCGGGTATCCGGTTAGTGGCAATCTCCGTGCCGCACAAAACTTGGTTTTCCCCTGAGCCGCGTTTGGCGATGAGTTACAATTTCTTGCCTAACTTAGCCGTCAAAGCCTCATACGCCATGATGAGTCAGAGTATGATTTTGCTGAGTACCAGTACGATAGGTCTTCCAACGGATTTGTGGGTGCCTGTCACGGAGAAAGTTCGTCCACAACGCTCGCAGCAAGTGGCCCTAGGCTTGCATTATGATTTGAAGAAGCCGCGTCTTTTCTTCTCTGTGGAGGGTTATTTCAAGAAAATGGATAACATTTTGGCCTATAAGGAGGGCTCTTCCTATTTTATGGGTCTGATGGAGCAGATTTTGGGAGAGAGTTTTGGGGAACAAACGCAGATACGGTGGGAGGATAATGTAACCTCTGGTAAAGGTTGGTCATACGGGGTGGAATTCCTTGTACGTAAGGAAGTTGGAAAGTTCACGGGTTGGATTGGCTACACATTGTCATGGACCAAACAACAATTCGACGAACTGAACTTTGGGGAGCCTTTCTTCGCCCGATATGACCGTCGCCACGATGTTTCCATTGTGCTGATGTACAGTCCGACCAAGCGGATTAACCTTTCGCTGTCGTGGGTGTTCGCCACGGGCAATGCGGTTACGCTGCCAACGTCCATTTATACAGACGAAACGCTTCAACAATACCTCAATCTGACGCTTCCTGTGAACCCAAATTATGTTTATTATGCGGGTTATATTGAGAATTATGGCAAGAAGAACGATTTCCGCATGAAACCGTTCCATCATTTGGATATTGGCGTGCAATTTATCAAGCCGCACACGAAAAACAACGGACAAAGCATTTTCGAGGTCAGCATTTATAATGTTTATAACCATCATAACCCGTTCTTCTACTATACGGAACAGGATTTCGAATATGTTGACGGCCAATACAGGGAAGTTTATAAACTCAAACAAATCAGTATTTTCCCAATTATTCCTACCTTTACTTATCATTTTAAGTTTTAAGAGGGAGTAGGGAATAGGGAATAGAGAGAAGAATAATAGAAACTAAAATGTTAACAATGAATATAATCAAGAAATTTAGGATGTATGTGGTCGTTTTTGCCACAGCTTTCTCGTTTCTTTTTGCCGCTTGCGTGGATGATGTGCCCATTGACCGGGAATTTAATGAGACACAGAAGTTGGTGCTTTACAGTCGCCTTTGTCCGCAGTTGGATACAACATACATCTTATTGACTAACAGCAAGTTGTTATATACCAATTCCAACCAGTCAATGCTGATTCTCAAGGATGGGGTGGTGGAACTTTCCGCAGATGGAGAACATTGGGCGCAGGCTACGTATTTACCTGAGAAAGAGCGCTTTTTCCTTACGAAAGAAGAGTTTCCCATTCAAGAGGGTGCTACCTATTATATTCGCGCTTCCTACCCTGGCTATGAGGATGTGTCTTCTTCGTGCAAAGTCCCTTATTCGCATGATGTGGGTTTCCGTATAGACACCGTATCGTCCAACGGCGATTCACATTTGGGCGAAATCTACAATTGGCCGCATAGGGACGTCTATGTGGAGTGGTGCGATGTGGCGGGCGAGGAGAATTACTATGCGCTGATGGAAAAAACACTTCAAATTTACAATGATGAGGGTAATGGTGAAGGACCTATCAACGCCTCTCGTTATTGGACTTTTTATTCGGTTTGGTTATATTTGAATAATCAGGAGTATCGATATGTTTCCGACGAGGGTTATGACGGGTCGGTTATGCGATACTTGGTGGAAGATGGTCTGCCCGAGGAGGGTGGAAATTATGGGGATGATGGTTCCGAGAAGGAATACTATTTCCTTTTCCTTGACAGAAACTGTTATGAGTATGAACGAACGTTGCATGGAAGCGACTTCAACATGAACTTTCTATTGTTAGAGCCGGAGCATACCTACACGAACATTGAGAATGGTTTCGGCTTGTTCGGGGCATTCTGCATGAGGCAAGTGCCGTAAATTCGTCACGTATGACAAGGAGAGGAAAAAACGTATAGTAGAAAAGAACGATAATATCCATATTAACAATGAACACCCTGTTGCAGAAAGGTTTTCTTTTGTTCGACGACATGTCGCAATGCACTGACGCTGAGGTAGAAAGACTGCTTCCGTTGGTGAGTGCGCAACGACGCGAGGTGGCCCTGCGTTTCAAGTTCACCTTCGGACGGTTCACCTGCCTGAAATCCTACGTGATGTTGCAACAGCTTGTGCAAGAAATACTTGCCGAAACCGATGAGCGTTGGTTACTTTTGCAGCAGCGATTAAAAGAGTGGAACGGCAATTTCGTTTTTAACGAACACGATAAACCCTTTATGCAGAATGCGTTAGGCGAGCGCATAGAAGGGGTCGATTTCAGCATCAGCCATTGCAAGAACGCCATCGCGGTGGTGCTGAGCGACCGACTTGTGGGCGTGGACGTGGAGAGTTTCCGGCACGCGGAGGAGCCGCTTCTGAAACGCACCATGAACCCCGAGGAACAGGCGGAAGTGCGCAATGCCGCCGACCCCGCCGAAGCCTTCACCCGTCTGTGGACCCGCAAGGAGGCCCTCCTCAAGCTGCGCGGCACGGGACTGGTGGATGACCTCCACAGCGTGCTGCTCCCGAATCCAGAACTGCCTGCGGTTACGTTGGAAACCACGGTGAACCGGGAGAAGCAGTATGTTTGGACATTGGCGTATTAACAGAGGACCGTTGGTTCCAAGATAAACTTTTCATATCCGCAAACCAGATCGCAGCCAAGTGTTTGGCATAGGTTTGGCATGGATTTGGCAAGCGAATGCATCCTCATTTCTTCGATAGTTCTTCGATAGTTGTTCGATAGTTGTTCGATGATTTATCGAAGAACTATCGGACAACTACTGAACAAATAAGGATTCTGACACTTGGTTGACCCTTGCCAAATACTTGGGAAGAGCGATGCAGATACGAAACAAAAAATTTGAAACGTGCTGTTCGGATGAACATTGAGCGTTTCCCTGAAGACTTCATGTTTATGCTGACCAAAGAAGAACACGATTCTTTAAGGTGCAATTTTTTCACCTTAAAGAATGGACGTGGGCAACACAGCAAATATCTCCCATACGCTTTTACACGAGAGGGGATCGCTATGTTGTCGGGATTATTAAGAACTCCCATTGCTATTCAAGTGAATATCAACATTACGCGTGCTTTCTTTCAAATGCAACAAGCTTTGCTCACTCTGAGCGAAACCCATTTGCAGATGGAAAAGATACGCTCTGAGGTTGAGCGACTCAGATCCGAAATGTACGAAACACTACGCTATCAAAACGACATCAACGAAATGGTTGCAAAAGAGCAAAACATTATTTCGGCACAATTAGAAAGCCTGAATGATGCAATGGCGCAATTGCGGGCTGAAACAAACCAGAGGCTATTGGACACAGAGTCCACATCCATCGGCTTTGTTGTGAGAAAGAATGACTGAACGAAAAACCAAGGGCGCAGCCAATCGCGGTTCGCCTTTCGCCATTCCGCCTTTTCAAGCCATCTTGGAGGTTCTGGCGAAGAATGTTCTTCCAAAAACGCAATTTGTTCTGCTGCGGTTTTCGTAATTGTTATCTCCATAATGCATTCATTTCCCAACCGGTAGGGAATCCTATAGCCGTCTTATCTACAATAGGATATTTCCTCAATAGATTTACAATTTCTGTTTTAACATTATTATCAGGTTGAATATTGTTCACCCAATATATGAGACAGCATAGCATTGCATACAAGCGATTGCGGGCAACATTCGAAACATCTATCCATTCTGAGCGCATTCTTTTTGCTAACGGCAACTGAGGTTTGATAGGATACACCCGATTCCATACACGTGCATGATGGGCACAGCAATTACGTAAAGCGGCCAAGCTTGCGATCCAACTCTCCAGATATACGTGTTGTGGAACATTAAAACTTCTCGCCACAACCTTTTTTACAGCATTGTCCTTAAAATTGCTGTATAGTTTCCCCAAAGTGCCGAATGACACTATTTCAAGAGTCTTCCATGCAGGAGGCATGGTGGGATCGTTATATTTGGCATAGTGTGTTTTTATAAAATCCTCGGTGGTTCGAGACAACTCAGACTGGATAGTTCTGATGCAATCGTTGTGTAGGTTCGGATTTTTAAAAAGACTTGGATCCATAAAACCAAAACGGCCCATATTTCATAGAGAAGTGTTGGATGACACTGGTTCTTAACGCAATCTCCACTGTTTGGATAGCAGCGAAGATGATATTTCTTAATTCTTTGTCGAAATGGTAAAGTCTTGTAACATCGCTAAATAATTTCCCGGGTTTGAACACATGATTGGTCTTGTCTGCTTCAAAAGGACGAAGGTAATTGGCAAAACGAAAATAACTGATGATGGACAATGTTCTTCTCGCAACATCTTCATCATCAATGATTAATCCCCTATTCATCAGCTGGGATATTTGATCTGTTATACTTATCGGTTGCTTGTTGTATTTCATAGTCTTAATAAACAAAAGTTCCACCCTGGTTCGCTGGACTTACGTCCTGTAGCGTGGTGGAAACTGTCGCTGCAAAGATACTCTTTTTTTGATTCCACAATATCTCTTGATTTATTTTCGAAAAATCATTTTTTTTGTCGTCTCGGTTGCCGGCACCGAAGGGTTAGCAAAAGGGCGCGGCCCCACGGCCACGCCCTGATTTTTCAAAATTCGGCCGCCACAGGCGGCGTTCGTTTTTTTTCGCTCCCCCGCGCTATCGCGCTTGGGCGGCGCTCTTTCAAAAGGTCAAAAGCGGGGAGCCGACGATAGGAGGCATCCCGCTTTTGGTTTATGTTTTTTTTAATCGCGGAGACAGCGGACGGAATAGCCGTTGCTCTCGTTGTAGTCGCCGACGTACACGCTGGCGCCATTGCAGATGAGGTAGCGGTGGTACGCGTAGGAACTACTGTACTCCGTAGAGTACTCCGTAGAACTCCAGAAGGTGGCGGTGCTGCCGGAATTGTAGAAAATACTGCCGTAGTGGTAGCCCGCAGGCACAGCACTGAAACCGGTGGCGTTGTTACTGGC
The DNA here is from genome assembly GCA_946413585.1 of uncultured Bacteroidales bacterium. Taxonomy (GTDB): domain Bacteria; phylum Bacteroidota; class Bacteroidia; order Bacteroidales; family WCHB1-69; genus F23-D06. The sequence goes on along the minus strand of CAMKLG010000048.1, from coordinate 6,219 downwards.
CGGTGTGTTCCCTACCGCACACTGGCTTGTGCTGGAACTCCACCCTGTGGTGGAGGCCAACGCCTTGGCGATGTAAATGCTGTTGCCGCTGCAAGTGTACTCGCTCTGGCTGCCCACATAATCCTTCAGCTGAGTCCATTCCGCATCGCTTGGTAGATGCCAGCCCGCAGGGCAGATGCCCCTGCGGTGGCCGTTGAATGTCACGGACACGGCATTGCTGAAGCTGGTATTCACGCTCGTCTCCCCGTATGTCGTGTTGAACGTGTCCACCGCCGCGTTCCAATTGTACAGCAGACCGTAGTTCATCGGCGCATACGTGGCGGAGTCGTTGTTGAACCAGCGGGCCTGCTTGCCCGTGTACGTGTAAGTAGCATTCGCAGCCGGGATAAGGTACGTCCCCGTGCTCGGCGAGGTGGTGGCCCGCATGTTCTCCTTCATCCAGCACTGGTCACCGATTTGCACGGTGTTATAGACGTTGCCCTCGTGGTCGGTAACGGTGGGTGCGCCGGAACAGGGCTGCGCGTCGATGACGGCAGAACTCCCGCTTCCTCCACCGCCAGAAACATCATCGCGGAGGCAGCGGACAGAATGTCCGCTGTACTTGAAGTAGAAGTTCCTGGCCACGTCCGCGTCGCTGTAGTACAGGTCGCGGTAGTAGGCGCTGGGGCTGTTGTACTGCGTAGAGGACCAGAAGACGACGTAGTCGCCCGCGTCGTTGAACGACGAACCATCGTAGAAGCCTGCCGGAACGGCGGAAAAGCCCGTGGCGTTGTTCGTACTCGGGTCGTTGCCCACCACACAATTATTCGTGTAAGTGTCCCACCCCTCCGTGGAGGCCAACGCCTTGGCAATGTAATTACTGTTGCTGTCGCAGGTGTATTCGCTTTGGCTGCTCACATAGTTCGTCAGCTGAGTCCACTCCGCATCACTTGGCAGATGCCAACCCGCTGGACAGATGCCCCTGCGGTGGCCGTTGAATGTCACGGACACGGCATTGCTGTAGCTGGTATTCACGCTCGTCTCCCCGTAGGCCGTGTTGAACGTATCGACCGCCGCGTTCCAGTTGTACAGCAGACCGTAGTTCATCGGCCCATACGTAGCTGAGTCGTTGTAGCACCAACGGGCCTGCTTGCCCGTGTAGGTGACATCGGCATCGGCGGCCGGGATGAGGTACGTTCCCGTGCTCGGCGAGGTCGTCGTCCGCAGGTTGTCTCGCATCCAGCACTGGTTGCCGATCTGCACCGTGGCATACACGTTGCCCTCGTGGTCGGTCACCGTCTGGGCTTCCGGACAGGACTTCGAGTCGATGACGGCGGTGCCGCCGGCAGAAAGGGTCGTGAATGTCACCTCCTCGCCATAGTTCGTCCCGTTCGCCGTGGTCACGAACGCCCGATAGGTGTAGCTGGTGTTGGCGGTCAAACCCGTGAGGCTGTAGGCCATCGTCTCGCCCATGGCATTCACCTGCGTGTATGTGCCGCCCGTGGTGGCTTTCCACTCGAAGCCCTGCGCCGTAACCGTCACGTTGTCAGGGTTGGTGATGGTGCCGTTGAGGGTGGCGGAAGTGGCGGTGAGGTCGGTGGCGGGGGCGGTGGTTGCCGTGGGTTGCTCCTGCGCGGTGCCGCCGCTCTCATCGCGGAGGCAGCGGACAGAAAACCCGTTGCTCCTATTGCCACTAGTACAGGAAACATTAGCGGTACTGTTGGCTATAACGCGAGCCCAAGCACCGCCAGGATTACCGGCAGAGGATTCCGTACAACTCCAGAAATTGGCCATCATACCGCTGCCTATCACGAGGTCAAACTGACTGCGATAGTGGCCGGCCGGCAACACACTAAACCCCGTGGTGTTATTGGCACTCGGATCGTTACCGACAGTACAATCAGCCGTTGCCTCATTCCATCCCATCGTATCTGCCAGTGCCTTGGAAATATAGGACGTATCGCTTCCGCATACATAATCGCTTTGGCTACCCACATAGGCCAGCAGCTCCATCCATTCCGCGTCGCTCGGCACATGCCAGCCCGTGGGACAGATACCCTGAACCCCGCTCGGAACAGCAGAGCTGGAGGAAGCCCCATGCATCACCGCCGACCAATCATACAAATAGCCGTATTCCGGTATATACTCCCCATTGACATTCGACTGGTGCGCATTCTGAATTTCCGATCCATCCGAATAGTGCATCGTCCTCATATTCTCCTTCATCCAGCATTGGTTGCCTATCTGAACGGTATTATAGACGTTGCCGTCGTAGTCGGTGAGGGTGGATGTGCCACAGTGGAAATCTGGTTCAACCGTAGTATCAGGAGCAACCGGCTGCTGGTTGTTGATCAAATTCTCCAAACTGTCAATCTTGCGGTTCATCTCGTCCAGCAGAACTTGTATATCTGCCATCGTGATGTAGCCCGCGTCGTTTGTGAACGCACTAACACTATCGGGAACAGTAGGGATGGTGGGAGTGTTCGTCAATGAGTTATAGTCACCGTCAAAACCAGCAGGCAGCTTCACGAAACTGCCACCCGTAAGGAAAATGGTGTCGTTGCTGATGCTCAGCACCTGCTGCTCGGTGTATTCGGTGAGGTAGCCCGCGTCGTTCATAAAGGCGGTCACATTCGTGGGTACCGTCGGGATAGTCGGCTGATTCGTCAACGAGTTGTAATCACCGTCAAAAAGCACCGGCTTGTTGGTGAGGTCGTTGTAATTCTTGTCCCAGGCATTGAACTGCGGGTCGGTTTCGGTATAGCTGGTAATATAACCCGCATCGTTGGTAAATGCGCTGACGTTCGTTGGTACCGTCGGAATCGTAGGTGTATTAACAATTTCCGAGTAGTTGTACACCGGCTTGTTGGCTTCTTTCGCCCATGCGGGGACCGTCGGGTCGGTCTCCGTGTAGCCCGTGATGTAGCCTGCGTCGTTGGTAAAAGCGCTCACATTCGTGGGTACAGTCGGAATCGTAGGTGTATTAACAATTTCCGAGTAGTTGTACGTCGGCTTGTTGGCTTCCTTCGCCCATGCGGGAACCGTCGGGTCGGTCTCCGTGTAGCCCGTGATGTAGCCTGCGTCGTTGTTAAATGCACTGACATCTGCGGGAATCTGCGGGATCTGCGGGACATTAACCAAGTCGTTGTAGTCCCCGCTGAAACCATTGCCCGCCTCTTTTGAGTACAGCGCATACGGCACGCTCAACATCTGCTGGGTGGTTGTGATGCTGTAGTTGCTGCCGCCGTTCGGGTCGGTCTCGGACTTCAGGAAGAAGGGACCGTTCGCCCAGTCGATGTCTGCGAAAGCGCCTTGCTGCACGTTGCCGCCGCCGATGCTGAGGGTCACCAGCCCGTTGGCGTTCGTGGTGGCCACGTGCGTTTCGGAATAGACGGCGCTGCCCGTGGCCGAGCCTTGCAGGATGCTCACGCGCACGCCCACCGGCGCGTTGGCCACCAGACTGTTGCTCGCGTTGCGCACCACGGCCTGGTAGGTGAATTTCTCGGGTGCCTGCGCCATCGCCGCCGCGACGGCCAGCACCATGATGGTCATTGTGATGAGTTTTTTCATACGATTTATATTTGGTGAATACTATTTGTTTCGAGCCCCAGGGCTCGCTGCGCTCACCCTGGGTTGACATACTTCAGGCCTTCGGCCCTTCTGGAATGGGGCTAAGACCGGGACGGCCTCGTTAACTGCTAACTACTAACTGCTAACTTCTCACTATCTTGAACGTCTTCAGCACCCGCTTGCCGTCGCGCAACTCCAGGTAATAGGTGCCTGTGGCGTATTGCCCGATCTGGAACGCGGTGAGGTCGTCGGTGACCATAAGAGATTGCAGTTGTTTGCCATTGCCGTCGTAAAGGATGGCGCGGAGGCCGTCGGCGGGAATCTCGAAGCCGTTGAGCCGCAGCTGCGCGAGGTTCTCGGTCGGGTTGGGATAGACCACCGCATTGAGGGAAATCTGCGGGTAATTGTCCACACCTACGGTCTGGATTTCGTAAGGCTGTTGCACACCCTCGGTTACGGATATGGAGCCGTTGCTGTTAACTGAAGTCTGCACTGCAATCTGTCCTACCGTGTAACTGACACTGCCATTGTTGCTTTGCGCATCGCCACCAAGAGGAATAATGGCGGATTGCGCGAAGGCTGCTCCTACAAAACAGAGCAGAAACGCAATTAATGTTGTAATTTTCTTCATGTTCCTATTTGTTTAATTGTCAATAATTTCATCTTTTTTGAACCATACAAAAAGAAAGTGGAGCTTATATTCTAAAGTATCCTAAGAGTAGGGCCTAGACTCCCCGTTAGTAAGATACAGAAGAACAAGCCCCACCGTATTGGCAATTACACATGCTAATAGGCAAGCTTGATTTCCGATATCCGCACTAACATCTGTGAATTGTCTAGGTTCACTCTTACGGATAAGCGAAAACTCGCTTTCTTTTCAATAAAAAACCGTTGCCTAAAATTTGGATAGACAACGGTGCAAAAATACAAAAAATAATATAACCACAAAAAAAAACGTAGAGACGGTGCGCACACCGTCTCTACAATTGGGAATAATTGTCTAACAAGTTCTTACAACCCAAGGATCATCTTGGCGAGGTCTGCTGAAAGTTCTCTCACACCTTTGGCGGCCAACTTCTCATAGTCCTTGATGTCCAGCGGGGCGATGCGGCGGTGACTGAAGGTGATCACGGCATTGTCGCCGTCGTAAAACACGCCGTCCGTGCCGAAACCGGCATTGCCGGCACCGAATCCGACCCATGCGCGCAGCGCACGACTGCCGAGGTCGAACTCCGTCCAGTTGAGCTGCAACACGATGGCTTCAGGATCACGCACGTCGGCATTCTCGGCCACAACGACTTTGTAGCCCTGTTTTTGCAGGTTCTTCTGCAATTCGGTGGCCACGGATTTCGTGAGGTTGTCCAACGACTTGACCACCAACTTGTAATTGTCGTTACCTTTGTCGGGCAATTTCACATCTTTGGTCTCCACCGGCAACAGAATCACCGTTTTGCGGCTCGTGAAATCATACGAGGCTTTCACCTCCAAAAGGTCAATGGTCTTCTTCCAGTCTTTGTACTTTCCGACCTTGATTTGGGCCATCATTCCCATACAGGAAAACATCAGGATGGCCAGGATAAGGGTTGTTTTTTTCATTTTTTTAGGGGTTAAAGGGTTAGAGGGTATATGCAAAGTTCAAGTTTCAGGTTTCAGGTTTCAGGTTTCAGGTTTCAGGTTTCAAGTTTCAGGTTTCAAGCTAACAGCCAATAGCCAACTATGATTCTTCCGAGAAATTGTCAATTTCTTCACGCAGGTTCTCCATGATGAAATTCTGTCGTTGCGGGGTGTTCTTGCCCATGTAGTATTCGATGACCGCGTCGATGTTGCTCTTCGCGTCCAAAACCACCGGCTCCAAGCGGATGCTCTTGCCGATGAATCCCTTGAATTCCTTTGGTGATATTTCACCCAAACCTTTGAATCGCGTGATTTCGGGTTTCTTTCCTAACGATTTGATAGCCTGTAACTTCTCCTCTTCCGAGTAGCAATAGACCGTCTTCTGCTTGTTGCGGACGCGGAAAAGCGGCGTCTGCAGCACATATACATGGCCCGTGCGGACCACATCGGGGAAGTATTTCAGGAAGAAGGCCAGCAGCAGCAGCCGGATGTGCATGCCATCGACATCGGCATCGGTGGCGATGATGATGTTGTTGTAGCGCAGCCCATCCACGCCGTCCTCGATGTTGAGGGCGGCCTGTAGCAGACTCAGCTCTTCGTTGGAGTAGATGGCGCTCTTCGACTTGATGATGTTCGCCGGCTTGCCTTTCAGACTGAAGACCGCCTGCGTGTTCGCGTCGCGCGACTGCGTGATGGAACCGGATGCCGAGTCGCCCTCGGTGATGAAAATCATCGTCTCCAGCCCGCGCGAGTCGTTGGTGTTGAAATGGTACTTGCAATCGCGCAGCTTCTTGTTGTGCAAACTCACTTTCTTTTGTATCTCCTTGGTCTGCTTTTTCAGATTGGAAATAGCAATACGCTCTTTCTCAGCTTCTTGTATCTTTTTCAGAATCACGTCGGCCACATCGGGATGCTTGTGCAGGTAGTTGTCTAACAAGCGGCCGATCATGTCGTTCACGTAGTTGCGGATGGTCTGTCCGCCCGGTTCCATGTGCTCGGAACCCAGCTTGGTTTTGGTCTGGGAGTCGAAGATGGGGTCTTTGACCTTGATGGACA
>CAMKLG010000047.1 GCA_946413585.1 uncultured Bacteroidales bacterium | reverse complement strand
TCGTTGTCGCAGGTTGCATCGCTTGACTCGAAGAAATAGGTCGGATATGTCGTCAACGCCAACGTCACGATGCTGTCGCAACCTTGAACAGTCTGCAGGTTTTGGACAATATTGCCCGCTTCGTTGAAGGTCGCGCCTCGCCAATTCAGCGGCAGCTCGCTTTGGCAAACCACGGTGTCAAATCTTACACTATACTTCCGGTTCACCGCCACTTCCACATCGACCGTGACAATCTCTTGGCATAATCCGATACTCGGGACGTCCAACGTCACCGTCACCGAATAGGTGTCCGCATCGGCTAACATGGCATTCTCTATGGTCGTGTCCGCAGAATGGGAAGTGAAGCCATTCGGTCCCGTCCACAGGAAAGTGAGCATCGGCATGAATTCATCAGGCAAACCTGACACAACCGTACTAACACTCAAATGGATATCATCCCCTTCGCAAACCGTGATGGAATTGCTCGTAACTTGCATCGTCGGGTCATACACCTTCACCCTAACCGAAGTGTCATTCTTACATCCATGCGTATCTTCGTATCGGAAAACAAACGTGGTGTCATTCTGTAGTTCGTAGGTCTCGCCATCCACCCAGGTATATTCCCTGCACACAGCCACCGTGTCTTTTCCATGTTTGCTGGCATACATCGTAAGTTCAGACCAAACAATGGAGTCACATCGGCCTTCTTCTTGATATGTAATGCTATACGGCACCACTTTGGGTACTCCTTCTTCGAAACCGCCTCTATTTACAATAATCGGACGGTTAGCTGGCACTGCTGACCACTGGTCTGTGCTAAAGGTATCACATGCCGTCATGGGAACCGTATCTTTCGTAGCTTCCAATTTCGTGAAACGCAACGTCAGAATCAAAGAGTCACAACCTTTGATGGATCTTAACGTATCTGGCGGTGGAGGCGTCGGCATATCATCTGTACTTTCAGAAATGACATATTCACCTTTCCAGATAATACTGTTACAATCCTGAACAACCGTATCCCTGCGAACCGGTTTGATAACATCCAATCGCACCGTATCGCGCGTCACGCAAGCCGCCTTATGGTAAGTTGGGCGTTCGATTTCATGACTCGTTGCTTGCGCAATATAATAAGCGGTATCCTGGACATCATATATATTGTATATGCTATTTTGCGTGCCGAGTTCTGAGCCTTGGGTCTGCGGCATGCCCACCAAAGGATTCTCCTCGCCTGTTTCCGGATCATATTCAAACCATTCTATCGTAGAAGGTTCATCCGGATGTACCCATACATGGCTGATGATGACACGTTCTTCCAAGTATGGATAATTAGCTGCCACATCCGCATCGTACAGTGTCCGAATCGTGATAGACGCGGGTGAAGTGACTTTATTGAAGTGGAAAATATAATCTCTGAATTCATCCACCGTCACACCACCAGGTACTGTATCCAAAACTTTTTGGTCACCCACCTCCACTTGCACACAAGTAGGAACTACTGCATTGGTCCATCCCATCATGCTTAGGCGAACCGAAAATGGTCCCTCGGGAAGATTCAGATCCTTGGTAGTCAAGTAGCCATAATAAGCTTTTGGACTAACAAACTGTCCTAACCTGACAGCTTTTATCCCATTGAAACTTTCAGGCAACTTAATACCAAACACTGAATCCTGATCTACGAAAAGAGGGGCCTGACTCCTTATTTCAGCATCTGTGAACATGCTGCCATTACCTTTGTTCACTTTGGCAAAGGTTTCTTCGGCCAACGGCTTTAGATGCAGCAATGACTGGTTCATAGCTGTGGCCTGGTATCTGGTATTGTCCCCCATACAGACGGACTGTGGATCAGGGACGACCTTCAAGTCCAGCTTAGGCACCACCTTCAAATTCAGATGCCAAATACTGTCACACTTACAAACACTTACCGTCTTATATTTGATAGTATAATCACCCGCCTTGGCGTAGGTGGAATCATGCCATACTATCGGCAAATCATCCGCACATACCTCAACTGTATCATAAAAGTCGTATATAGGATCAATTTTCAAATGCAATCTGACAAGGCTGTCGCAATAGTAGGTTTCCGTACGCAAAAGCCTGCTTTCAACTTTATCTTGTCCCGGACTGGTTGCATTAGCAATGCTGATTCCGTTGAACACCCCATTAAACGGAAAGGCATTGTTATTGTAAACCCCACCTCGAACCTGACACACCGTGTCATAGTATTCCGGACGATCATCGCCCTCTTCGTATCGGTAAGTCGGATGCTGATACACATTCGTTTCAAAAGGTCCGAAGAGAGAGTCGCCATAGACAACCATCGCGTGGAACGTGGAGTCAGAGGAGACATGCACCGTAATGGTTTCACTCGAATCATGTTCAAGAAGACCTTCCTGCCAGTATGCTGTAGCGCCACCCACCCGGAATTCACGCACCAGACGAATCATACATTTTTCGTCCGTAATGGCCGGGGTTTCATTGGGCGGGACAATATGACCAGAGCTCATATACATCACCCACATCTGATTAGCACTTCGGCGTGTAGAAGACCAATACAGCTCGCTTGTAGTGGGCGGCATTAGACCTCCAGCGGCTATAATGGAGTCCTTAAGGAACGGCATAAGGCTGTAGAACTGTCTAAGCTGAGTAATATTGGGAATATACCATCCTGAATAATAGTGTCTCAACAAATACGAGTTTCGCATGGCAGACGATTCAATACTATCATGCAGTTGACGGGTATCATCTCTACCATTGATATTACAATCTACCACATCATACAACCTACCGACATTCGGATAAATCGGCATCGTCAAAGGATCACCGTATGACAAGTTAAACTTACCTGGCCTTGAGGGTATATTCTCCTTTTCAGGTACGTCTCGGATATCTACCGCCCAACCTTCCTGCGGGTTGAAGGGGTTCACATAACAAACCACGCCCTTAGAACTGTCAGGGAAGGTGTATATATCTCCGACATGATAAACCGACTTTTGCGCATAGGCAGGATTCCATAGTGCCCATAGCCATAACAACAGCAATGGCAAACGGCGGAATGCCTTAAGTCTCTTTCTCTGATGTTTCATTATATGGTATATATTATTAATCATGATAAGTAATCTTCAATATGTCCTCGAATATTAGAAACTGATGATAGCACGTGTACGTTTGTCCGCTCTGGTCTTCAGATTGCCATAGTGCAGTTGTCCTTTCGCGTTGATATGCCAAGCACGGGTATTATCAACTTCTGTAGAAGTCCAATAGCCGAAGTCTTGCGGATTTCCTCCAAAATCATCAGGGGCTTTCGGTACCGTGGCTCCGTAGGCCACCATCTTCTCCAAAGTCTCATTGACAATCTGACGGAAAGCGTAGTATAGATTCCATTCTCCAGCTGCCGGCATATACCAGCCATGAGGCGTGTCATCGTCCGACATCGTAAGAGGATTATAGAAATAACAGGCGTAAGCAGCCGGGGCGTTCTTCTTGAATTTATCCCTATCGTCACCTCCTGCCGTACTTTTTATTTTATTCGTATTGCTTAGGCCATCCATATCATTACGAGCGACTTCATAATTGTTTGTACCCGTAACGGTGACGGCATGAACAGACTTACTCTCCTCCTTACCTAATGCCCAACAAAGGCCGGCCTCCCCTTCGATAGAAACATCTCTCAAGGAGACAGCTTTGCCGTTGACGTTGTTGCCTTCCATGTAAAACACCACGCCTATCGGTTTAAGTTCTGGATGGGAGGCTAACGAATCGAAACGAACAGGACGATAGCGGTTTCCATCTATACAGAGTACATCGCCAATGGCATGGCGTTCCTCAACGAGAGAAGAAGTCGGCAACACGGAGTCGTATGTCGTCAAATACACACCCAGAATCAAGGAATCGACATCATCACAGAAATCTCTGTCCGGATTCGACACCTCAATGACAATCAAGTTCAGAATGTCGTAACTGTCGCAGTTGTGGTCGTCAGCTATAGTGAAAACATGCTGACCCGGAGTAATATAGCGTTGACCGTGCCACAAATAACCCGTTTGGTTGGTGGTCACCGCAAAGGTTTCCGTCACCGGCGCAGGCGTCACCTTCAAAGTTAACTTGGCGACAGAGTCGCAACCTGTAACAACGGAGGTCAAACCCGGATCGGTTTCGTAATGATACGTAGCGGCATGTTTCACTGCCAAGTTCAGTTCTTCTTGAGTTGCAATTCCCAAATTGATAATATCTTGATTGATATACTGGTTTGTCTGGCTTTGGCAAACCACATCCGAGTGTTGCTCGTATGCCGTGGAAATCACATCACCGATGGCGATGCCGGGTGTCGGTTTCACCGTCGCGCTCCAACCTGCTCCTGGCAATTGTCCAGGTGAGAAATAGACTAACATGGTATCACACGTGGAGCTGATAATATCAGGAAGACTATATCCGGCTCCAAGGACGCAAATGAGCGAATCCCGGATGGGGCGAGAGCCGTTGTAGAAGGCCAAGTGGGATGTCTCTGAAAGATTCAACGATTCGATACGGATAGCTACCGGATGATTCTGACTGTAGAACAGATGTGTATGGCTCTCATGTCCTGACACGCCTTCATAATCACCATCGCGACCGCCTTCGTCATAGAAAAGATACTCAGAGCTGCATCTCACCTCTGTGATCCCACCATCCTCCATCACAACCACTCCATTGGGCGCACTGTTGGTGGAAGGACACATACCGTCTCTTACTACGCTCACATAACGGACAATGCGCTGTGTCAGCCCAGGCAAATCATAAACCGACCAATCATTGGTATTCGAGATCGTCTGGCTGGCAACCAAATCCGTCTGTTCGTAATCCGTGTACCAACGGATCGTATAAGGCGGGCTTACCGTACATTTTGCCAACAACAAGGTGTCGTTACCCGAACAAACCAATGCATCTTTGGTGAGAATCTGACATGGATTGATCCGGTTAGTATCTATGTTGATCCGAAGGGTGTCCCCTGGATCCGCCCTGTCGTAGGTACACTCTCCTATGGTCTCTTCAATATGCACAGGATATATTTTAGTGTTGGAATAGGCCACGAAAGTGTCAATTATGGTCTCGTTGTGTTTCTTGTTGTAATAGGTACGATACGTTATTCCGGTCAGGTCCTCGAAAGCCACCTTGAACGTAATGCGGGCATTGTTAGCCTCCTGCTGAGAAGCATCCGACAAATACGGAACAAACTTGACGGCCACGGGCTCTCCCGGACAGACCTCATTATCAGAAGCGAATGTCAATCCCACACCCGGGGATGGCTCTGGGTTGAGATACACCGAACTGAAGAAGTCGCTCTGACAACCAGACTGATGAATGATTACGGTATATTCGCCAGGGTCACTGCCACGCGGGATAAAGATAGTAGGATTAGGGGTGCGGGAGATGGTATCGTAATCAGGCGCTGGCCCTATCCATGTATAATCGAAAATCATACCGATCTGCAAAGCGCAGACCTTCACGGAATCGCCCTCGCAAGTATGGGAGACACTGGGATCGAACCAAGCCATTTGCAATTCTGAAAGCAAGAATGGCGGAAAGTTCATGGAGAAACTCTGACCACAGTAATCTATCACCTCGCAAGAAAGGTATGACTGAGAGTTGAATTTTTTATCAGAAAAGACTGCGATCGAATCCTCATGAGGCACGGTCAACACTCCCAGGGGCTCACCTTGCAAATCAGGTTCGGGATAAAGCTTGAAAGTATAGGGCGCGATTCCGTATTTAGCCTTCACGTATGCCGTACCCACGGTGTCGTCCTCCGAACAGAGCAAAGCGGAGGCGAAATCGAAAGAGAGACTCTTACCTTCGAAGAAGATGTCAAACGTGTCGGCGTAAGATCCGCAGATATTCTGACCATTCAATTCGGGATAGATTCTCACTTTGTATGGAGTCTCCGGGGTCGTCGGGAATGAAATGCGGATGGAATCGTTCTTTTTATACACTTGATTCGACATGTAATCATAACCGCCCACCGGACCATCAATGATTTTGAATCTCGTTGTCAAATTCGTGGTTTCCCGCACAGGACGGGCATTGGATCTGTTCGCGTTCTCCCGAATGACATCAGTGAACTTGGAAACGGTACCTTTCGTGAATTTGACATACTTGGCATTACACGTTTCCCGGATCTCATATTCGGGTTCTTCGGAGAGACCCATAGAAACAATGCCACTCAGATAGGCATATACTACCGTATCCGCGCCACATGGGGCATTCGATATCCTGAACTGATAATAACCTGATGGCAGACAGTTGTCAGACATCGTAATTTTTTGACCATGCGCATCTCCTTCCACCAAGGTGTAGTTGTTTTCTTGATCCTTAGTGATGTCCCACTCCATTCGCGAAGCGTTATATTCTGCTCTGAAATTGTAGAAATTGTTCTCAGGACTTGAAAACAGCTCTATGACGATACCATTATGGTTCATTTCATCCACCGCATATTTTTCCTGAACGACAATTTCTCGCATCTGCGAACAACATTCCGGGGATTTTTTCGTGGTGACCCACATCGGACCGCTGGAGTTATCGACTATCGTCTCAAATTTGTAATTGATTGTCTGCTGGCTTAAGAAACAATTGGGATTGTCATCCGGAACATTAATTTCGCGAAGAATACGGGTAACCATACGCTCAAAACCAGGCTGAGCATTGCTGAATTGAGGAAGTTGCTGGAAATCCGAAAGCGACAGTGTGGACTTATCCCCCACGAAATCGCTGTATATCGTATCCGACTTTATCAAGTCACCACCGACAGCGTCCCTATACTCCCAAACCAACGGATAAGTGAAGTGATAACGATAACAAGTCACCTCGCCGGTGTCAACATCCGACAAATGATTGGCATCGTATGCCTTGTACCAACTCCGGTAATGGTCTTTGTAGTAATAGAAAGTACCTGCAGAGCAGAGATCCGTAGATAAGACCTGGTCATACAATTCCATACCATTGTCGCTGACGTATGTATCCGGATTTCTCAGTTGGAAAGTAATCGTGGTGTCCCAACCCGAACAACCGGGGAAAGCCGCTTGGAACGCAGCCGTCTCTTTGATTCTGAATCTGAACGTGAAATCATGTCCACGCAAATCGCAATAATTACGAGCGCTCAACACCGTGTCCGCCAAAGTGACTTCACTGTCGCCATCTTGTGCAGGGAACGAGTGCCATGAGGTACTTTCGTTAAATGGCTGAAATCTATCATCGTAAAAACAATACTCCATATAGGGTGCAAACATCTTGATATAGTAGGAGTAAATTGAGCTCAACTTAACCTTGACCCTGAAGATATTGACATCGTGATTGTTGCCGGAAAAAGCGTAGAGTTGCAAACGGTCAAGCTTGGGAATCGGTATCGTATTTACAATCTGACCGGTGTACAACGTACCCGAATTACAACCATCGATTAATTTGAAGTCCCACTCTCCGGGCGCAAGACCATCGACATCAAAGTACTTGTAGAAATTGGCCAAGGTAGAGTCGGTGTTTGAGGTAGGCTTCATGTATCCGTCAAAGTCTATCGTATCAACAATTTCACCGTTGTATTTCCTCACCACGTGATAGGGGAACGCGCTACCCTCGATTTTCAATTGAATCATACCCGTGTTCGAGCAATCCAGAGATGGGAGGTTACCCTGTTTGATAGCATCGTAGGACGGGTTGACAACGGCATAAATGGAAGGTTCCCGATAGAGATTACTGACGGTCAAGGTGGTTGTATCAATGACACTCAAATTATGCTCAAGTACTCCGTCTGGTTTATAGACGCACTGCATTTTTATCTGAAAAGTACCTTCGTCAACGTGAACGCTCATCCATTCCTTGCTGTAGTCGTAACCGCCGGGAACATTGGTGCTGTGCCAGCTTTGGTCCATTTGATCGCCCTTATGGTAAACACGAAGAACGGTATCCAGGTGCAAAATAGCAGAATCGGCACTGGTCACGGAACGTCCCGTGGTTCTATTCACAATACGGAACTCCACTTCGCCATTATCGTAACAAGTGGCGTGTTTTACGCGGAACTCCACATAATAGTTGTCGTTCAGTGCTGCAACATCTCGCCACAGCGTATCTCTGGAACCAGTACCGCTATTTTGGGCGAATGTACCAGCCAGACTTAACAAAAGAACACTCAAGAATAACAAATGCTTCTTCATATATATTTACACTCTTTTTTTCAATACAACTTACTTTTCATTTACACATTTGCACAAAAACCCATTTTTTTTTGCACAAATCACAATAAAGTAGGTCGGATTCTTCCAAAATCCGCTACCAGCAATTAAAACAATATAATCTACTATATATCATTCAATTACTACTTTATTCTCCGCTTTTCTTTCTTTCTACTATACTTTAATATTATATATACTATATTTAATAAACAACTGAGAACATTTACGTAATGTACTCATGGAGCAAAAATAAAATTTTTTTCAAAAAAAAAGTTTCAGCGAATTCGCTGAAACTTTTACATCATAATGTTATTATGAATTACAACTGGCTTTCAGGCACATTAAAAGTATTTCCCTTGCTCATATCGCCAGTAGTGAGTCCGAGCTTCAGCCATTTCATGCGCTGGTCGCTGGTACCGTGGGTAAACGATTCGGGGTTGAAGCCGCCGGTAGCCTTCTTCTGCAGGTAGTCGTCACCGATGACCGCCGCGCACTCGATGGCCTCCCGCAGGTCGCCGTCATCCAACGATTTGAAGGTTTTGTTCTCGTAATAGCCCCACACACCTGCATAGAAATCAGCTTGGAGCTCGATCCGCACACTGACCTTGTTAGCATCAGCCGCATTCATGCGATTCATCTGCGCATGCGCCTGATCAAGGGTGCCGAGTAGGTGCTGCACATGGTGACCCACCTCGTGTGCAATCACGTAGGCGTATGCAAAGTCTCCATCCGCCCCGAGCTGCTGTTTCATCGTGCTGAAAAAGCTGAGATCGATGTACAGGCACTCGTCCGCCGAGCAATAGAACGGACCCACCGCCGAAGTGGCGTTGCCGCATCCCGACGACACCGCATCGGTGTAGAGCACCATCTTGGGAGCCCGATAAGTCTTGCCCATCTTCTTGAACACCTCGGTCCAGACATCCTCGGTACTGGCCAAGATTTTGCTGGCGAAGTCCGCCAATTCCTGTTCTTCCGGCGTAAACTCGCGCTGGTTCTCTGTTGTATTAACATTCTGTTGTTGAATCTGTTGCAGCATATCCTGCGGGTTACGTCCCAAGAACAGGGAGAGCAACACCACGATGAGGGTGCCGCCGACACCGACACCGGCAATCGTGCCGCCTGACACTCTCCGACGGTCTTCTACATTTGAGCTTTTTCTTCTTCCTTCTAAGTTCATATTGTTTTGGTTTTTGTTTTTTAATATCATAGGGCTCGCTATCGCTCACCCTGTGTTGACACGTGTCGGGCCTTCAGCCCTCTTCGAATGCACGGCCAACCGCTAACTACTTTTGTGCGGGTAATCGAGCGAATAGTGCAATCCCCTACTCTCTTTGCGTGCCATGGCGTGACGGACGATGAGGTAGCCGATGTTGATGAGGTTGCGGAGTTCACAGATTTCGGGAATAACCACCGACTTTTTGTAGAGATCTTCGGTCTCGCGATAGAGGATTTCGAGGCGGTCGAAGGCGCGCTGCAGACGCAAGTCGGAACGCACGATACCGACATAGCTGCTCATAATGGTTTGCAACTCCTTGCGCTCTTGTGTGATGAGCACCATCTCCTCGTTAAGGACGGTACCTTCGCTGTTCCAGTTAGGCACCTCGCGACAGAAGTCGAGGGTGGGCAACATTTCCACTGCCTTGACACATGCACGGTGCGAGAAAACCACGGCTTCCAACAAAGAATTGGATGCCAGACGGTTAGCACCATGCAGACCCGTGGACGCGCACTCGCCAGAAGCGAACAGATTGCGGATGGAGGTTGCACCCCATTCGTCAGTCTGAATGCCACCGCAAGAATAGTGTTCCACCGGCACGACGGGAATCATCTCTTTGGTAATGTCAATGCCGATACTGAGGCATTTCGCATATATGTTAGGGAAATGTTCGAAGATTTCTTTCTGTGGAATCGGCGAGGGGTCGAGGAAAACGTGATCTACACCCTGGCGTTTCATTTCAGAGTCGATAGCGCGGGCCACGATGTCGCGCGGGGCGAGGGAGCCGCGGGGGTCGTACTTCTCCATAAAGGCCACGCCATTGCCGTCGCGCAGGATAGCCCCCGCACCACGCATGGCCTCGGTGATAAGGAAAGAGGGCGAATCCTTGGGGTTGTAGAGCGAAGTCGGGTGGAACTGCACGAACTCCATGCCGCGCACCGCACCCTTGGCCCGATACACCATCGCGATGCCGTCGCCGGTTGAGACACGCGGGTTGGTGGTGTGCTCATAGACGTTGCCGATGCCGCCAGTAGCCATCATCGTCACCTTCGCCAAAATCGTGTGAACTCTCTTGGTTTCAGGACTGAAGACATACGCACCATAGCAAGTAATGTCGGGCGTGCGCCGTGTAACCTCCACGCCGAGGTGGTGCTGGGTGATAATCTCGACGACCAGCCGATCCTCGTAAATCTCGATGTTGGGGTTCTTGCGAACGGCCTGGATGAGCTTCTGTTCAATCTCCAATCCTGTGAGGTCCTTGTTATGCAGGATGCGGTATTCGGAGTGCCCGCCCTCTTTGGCGAGCGCGAAAGTGCCATCCTGATTCTTGTCGAAATCGACACCCCAGTTCACCAGTTCCATCACGCGTTCGGTACCCTCACGGATGGTAATTTCCACGATATGACGGTCGGAAAGCTCGTCGCCGGCCACCATGGTGTCTTGGATATGTTTTTCGTAGGCATCAGGTTCGTACATGACGGTGGCAATTCCTCCCTGTGCATAGCGGGTGGAGCCCTCATCCATCTTTCCTTTCGTGATCAAGCAAACTTTGCCATAATTGGCAGCTTTCAACGCAAAGCAAAGTCCTGCGATACCTGAACCGATAACCAAAAAATCAACTTCCTTACGCATATTTTCGTTACATTACATTTGACGCGGCAAAGGTACAAAAAATGTTTATTGATTATAGGCGATTGATGGAGGCTTTACGCATCAACTTTTTTATTTGGGCGAACCAGCATGGCTTGGGGGCCGACGCTTCCAAGCACTGCAAAACACCCGCCGACGATTCATCCTACCGCTGATATGCGATGCCTGATACGGCCTGAAAAGTGGCAAAAGTACATTTTTTATGTTGTGCTTGAAAGTTTATTTTTTCAAAAGGGCGAATATCGATGGCTTTTGGTCATTTTATTATATCTTGTCATACGATTACTTTTGACAATATAACACCCCCTAGTGCTGTTAATAAAAAACCTTATTAACAGCAACTTAAATCAATCAAATAAAGATAACAGTAATGTTTTTTAATTGTCAAACATCTTTTTGAATGGCATTAGAAAGTCATAATTATTTGTAATTCGCTATGACTAAAAGAAACATTATGCAAAAAATTTGTATTTTTGCAAGACATGGAACAAAAAGGGAACGAATCACATTTCAGGTGCTATCGATTCTTTTTCAACAAACAAAATTGAAATTTTTACAAAATTCAAGGATAAAATACAAAAAAATGAAGATTATTAAAACAAAGCTGCTCTCCTTTATGGTCATTTGTTTTGCCATTTCGGCAAGTTTTGCTCAGAAAACCACATCCAATGGGCCCAAAGTCAAAATGGATGTTGCCGCTCGCCTCTCCATATTAGCAGAAGACGACAACAAACTTTACTTTTCTGCCGTGGACAAAGACGGTACTGCAAAGGATGATGAAATATTTATCGTCGTCTATGACAAAAACAACCGCACTGTGGTCCAAGAGCATGAAATCGATGAAGATTACGAATTCTCAACGGCTTTCATGCGTGGCGACAACGTGGTGCTGACAGGCTCCCGCTATAACAAGAAGACCAAAAGTGTGGATTACTTCCAGTATGCATTCCCTGTGATGGAGAAGAGAAAGGGAAAGATTGTGCGCACCACTGTTTACAGCGTACCTGCGGAGGGCAAAAAGAAAAGCGTATCTCGCATCCTTCAATCACCGGACAAGCAAAAATTGGCGTATGTGACCTATTTAAAACCCACAAAACGCAATGAAGATGGCTACCTTGTTGACGTGAACGTCTGTGACCTTGACGGTAATTCTATCCAGCATATTAACGGCACTATTTCCGGTCCATGCCCATCTTCTGGGAAAGGATTTCTCACTAACGATGGTGTCGTTTTTATGGAGGAGCATATTACCCTTGACCGCAAAATGGCCTTCCGCTATGCCACATTCACTTCCAACTCGGAGGTCAACTTTGTTCCCAACGCAGATCTCGTTAAAGGAATGTTCAACCCCTACGCCGCGTTACTTCCCGACCAGCGTCTTCTAATATTCGGGGGTGCGGAAAACGGCGTGTGCACCATTATTCTGGATGAGGAAGGGAACGTCACCCACTCAGAACTCCACGAAGTTGAAATACCCAATCAACCAGAAAATGTACGTTATGAGGATGACTATTTAAAAGATGCCAAAATGCCACTCAAGACACACCAAATCCTACCTCTTGAAGACGGAAGAGTTCTGGTTTTGGCTCATTTGTATATGTATTCGCTTGTTTCTAATGGACGTTCGGTCATGTCCTATCACGATCACAAGAACCTCTATCTTTATCTCTTTGACAATCAGATGAATTTGACGGAGCATGTCACACGTCCATACGCCAGCGTAAATGGCAGTACAAACCACGAGGACATACCCATTGCTTTTGAATGGCACGGCAACACCTGGCTACTCTTCAACGGAAATGTGGCAAATTATAGAGGAACGAAAAATAAAGAATGGAGGGTCACTACCTCATTGAGGATGGATGAACGTTGCTTGGTGATGGGCACTTTAGACGATAATTTGCAGTTCAACCCCGTTATTATCCGAGAACCTGGCAATAAAGTCATATTCTCTCGAGGCGAATTTTTTGAGCAGCTGCTGAAGGTGACGGAAGATGCGATTTATTACATCAATAACCGTGGCCATGACAATTCCATCGAAGAAATCAGATAGGAAGTTTTTAGACATTTGCATCATATTAAAAAATGTGTATCTTTGCCCCTTGAATTTTTGAGTGTTTACAAATTAAAAAACAAACAATATGAGCAAATTAGTTTCAATTGAAGACGCTGTTGCGCACGTAAAAGACGGAATGACCCTGATGATTGGCGGTTTCTTAGGAGCCGGCACAGGTGTAAAGATGGTGGAAGCCATTGCTAACAAGGGTGTTAAAGACCTCACCCTGATTTGCAACGACACTGCGTATCCCAACAAATTCATCGGCATGCTGATTTCCAACAAGCAGGTGAAAAAGCTCTACGCTTCCCATATCGGCACCAACGCCGACACCATCCAACAGTTCAACGACAAGACCCTCGAAATCGAATTTTGTCCGCAAGGCACCTTGGCTGAACGCATCCGTTGCGGCGGCGCTGGTCTCGGCGGCGTGCTCACCCAAACAGGTCTCGGCACCGTGGTCGAAAACGGCAAACGCAAAATCGAAGTCGATGGCAAAGAATACCTCCTCGAACTGCCCCTCCACGCTGACGTAGCCATCATCGGTGCCAGCATCTGCGACGAAATGGGCAACGCCATCTACAAAGGCACCACCCAAAACTTCAACCCTATGATGGCTGCCGCTGCCGATGTCGTCATTCTCGAAACCAAGGAACTCGTCCCCACTGGATCTATCCCGATGGAACAGATCCACACACCAGGAATTTATGTGGATTATATTGTAAAGTAGGTTTTAAGTTTAAAGTTTATGGTTTATAGTTTATAGTTTATGGTGGTTTTACACCCTCACCCTTAAACCTTAAACCTTAAACCTTAAACTCTATACAACATGAGGAAAGTACTTATTTCCATACTAGTACTCGCCACCATATTCTGTTCGGGCGGCTTCGCGCAAAGCGGCCCGAACAGTTTTTCTATGCCTTTGGATCCTAAACTCAAAGATGTGAGGACTTTGTCATGCGGAGAAGAAGGATTCTGCATCTATACCGAAAAGAGAACTCGCAAAATCCACCAAATCACCCTCACGCACTGCGACACGCTCCTGCAAAAACAGTGGGACACCACCATGGTGCTGCCCGATGAATGGAAACAGCATCAGATTTTCTACGAAAACGGTGCCTTGGTGATTCTGTTCCGAATCTACCAACGCTCCAAATTCACCGACAAAGGTGTATTCATGTTCTACCATCCTAAAGACAAAACATTTGAGACTCAGGAAGTTTCTGGACTTCCCACCATCGCGGGCTTAGAACTCTGGCACCAGTTTGAAGGGAATGTTCTCTTCGCCTCAATGGAGAAAAACGGCGACAATGTGTGGTTTCTCACCAAGGGAAGCACCTCGCCACAACCCTTCTCTTTCACTCGCGAAAACCCTGGATACGTATTGGATGTCAAAGTCGATACTGCGCAACGTAACGCCGTGATTTGCTGCACTTCTGGCAATCGAACCATGTATTTTGAAACCGACTTTCTCGGCAAGTCCTCTTTCGCCAACATCATCAATGAATCAGCTTCCAACGCCCAATGGATTCCCGTCGGGAAAGGGCACTCGGTACTGATGCTCTACTACGAAAACAACGAGACTTTCTATATGCACCCCATCAACATCTTGAACCACAAGGTGATACCGAACGAGGAAATCTACTGTGCCGACATTTTAGCACCGAAGAGTCTGCCTTCCACTGCAAAATCCAAACGAACCATCATCATCACTCCTCATTCCAATGTCTCTTTCTTGCCCACTTACGCCCAATGTGCAAACGGCAGAATCTACTGTATCACAGAACTTTTCTATCCTGAATACTACAACTATTACAACGGTTGGTACGTGGAGTCGCGCTTTCACGGCTACCGCTACGAACGCGCCGATGTCCATTTCTTCGATACCAACGGCGTATTCCTCACCAACACCACATTTCCTTATAACGAAGAATATTCGTTGCATTCTACTATCCTCAAAAAACTGAATGTCAACGTTCTGCCCGACAGCACCACCCTACTCTACACCATGAGTAAGTACGAACTCACGACCATGCTGTTGGATGAGAAGTTGAAAATCAAAGATCCCGTGCGCACATCAGACATCCCGCTGACAGGCGCAAACTACAGCCTTCGCACCACCAGGGTGGATGCCATCGAGCCTTGGTACGGCCAAAACCGATTCCTGCTCACCGCCTACAAAATACGTCCCGGCACCACACAACGCATCGGACTGATTGTCAACAAGATGGAATACTGGTAAAGACATATTCAAATATTCTGTATTTTTGCCATTCCGAAAAAGTGAATCCGTAATATGAAGAAATACCTCGGACCTCTCAGCAAAGACAACCCCATTCTGGTGCAGACATTGGGGGTATGTTCCGCGCTGGCGGTCACCGCGCAGCTGAAACCCGCCGTGGTCATGGCCTTGTCCGTGACGGTTGTGTGCGCTTGCTCCAATTTCATCATTTCACTGATTCGCAACACGATACCACCGCGCATACGTATCATCGTGCAACTGCTGGTAGTGTCGTTTTTTGTCATCCTCGTCGATCAAGTGCTGCAGGCCGCCCTTTACGACGTGAGCAAAATGCTTTCGGTTTTTGTCGGGCTCATCATCACCAACTGCATCATCATGGGACGTTTAGAAGCTTTCGCCCTGTCGCACAATCCGTTGCCATCGCTCATCGACGGCGTGATGAACGGTTTGGGCTATGGCCTGGTACTCATCGTCGTCGCCTTCTTCCGCGAATTGCTCGGCTCTGGCACTCTTTGGAACCATCCCGTCGTCCCGCAAAGCTGGTATGCCGCCGGCTATCTCAACAACGGACTGATGATTCTCCCGCCGATGGCACTGATTCTCGTGGGAGTGATTATTTGGGGGAAGAACGGAATCGTCAGAAATGATAAATGATGAATGATGAATGATAAATAATTTATGCCAACCGAAACGAACAATATTATGGGCGTGAAAATCAAAGCAAAAAGAAACAGAACGCTTATGATCGAAGATTCAGAAAATAAATTTTTTGAATCCATGGTTGGCTGTAAAAACAATATCAAAAATCATTTTTGTGATGATATTATTCTGAATGATGACCTGTTCGATTGCATAGACTTGATCCCGAACGAATATTTCAACTTGATCATCATCGACCCGCCCTACAATCTATCGAAAGATTTTCATGGGAAGAAGTTCTCGTCCATGAAATCCGAAGATTATGAAGACTATTTGCGCAGCTGGTTTGGCAAAGTGTGCGACAAACTAAAGGCCAACGGTTCTCTCTATATGTGCGGCGATTGGAAATGTTCGGCATCTATGCAACGGGTTATCGAAGAACGACTTACCATTCTCAACCGGATCACCTGGCAACGAGAGAAAGGGCGCGGCGCGAAAAACAACTGGAAGAACAGCATGGAAGACATCTGGTTTGCTGTGAAAAATCCGAAAGACTACTATTTCAATGTGGATGCGGTGAAGATGAAGAGAAAAGTACTCGCTCCTTACCGTGTCGATGGCAAGCCGAAGGACTGGGAGGAAACGGGAATGGGCAACTTCCGCACAACTCACCCCTCCAATTTTTGGGATGACCTCAGCATTCCCTTCTGGTCGATGCCCGAAAACACCGACCATCCCACGCAGAAGCCGGAAAAGCTCTACGCCAAACTCATCCTCGCCTCCTCCAAGCCCGGCGACCGCATCTTCGACCCGTTCGTAGGCAGTGGCACCTCCGCAGTAGTAGCCAAAAAGTTGGGTCGTCACTACTGCGGCGTAGAAATCAACCAAGAATACTGCCTCTGGGCCGCCAAACGCCTCCACCTCGCCGACGCCCACCCCTCCATCCAAGGATATCAGGACGGGGTGTTCTGGGAGAGGAACAGCAAACCGGCAAAAATGATAAATGATGAATGCCTACCCCTTAAACCTTAAACCTTAAACCCTAATCCTTAAACCCTAAACCCTCAACCAAATATGTTAAACCTCTTCATACGCTCCGTCTTCATCGACAACATGGTTTTCGCCTATTTTTTGGGCATGTGTTCCTATTTGGCCGTGTCGAAGAATGTGAAGACCGCGTTCGGTTTGGGCTTGGCGGTATGTTTTGTGCTGACGGTAACCGTTCCCGTCAACTATCTCATAGACAAATATTTGCTTCGAGAAGGGGCGTTGGTTTGGTTAAGCGGCCGTTTCGCTGACACCGACCTTTCCTTCCTCTCGCTGATACTCTTTATCGCGGTGATTGCGGGCATCGTACAACTGTTGGAGATGGTTTTCGAGCGCTATCTGCCCGCGCTGTACATGACGCTGGGCATCTTCCTGCCGTTGATTGCCGTGAACTGCGCCATCCTCGGCGGCTCGCTTTTCATGCAGGAGCGCAACTTCCCAACTGTGGCGCACAGTCTGGCCTACGCGGTCGGCTCCGGTATCGGATGGCTGCTGGCCATCACCGCCTTTGCTGCCATCCGCGAACGACTCAAATACGCCAAGATTCCCACTGGACTGCAAGGGAACGGCATCGCCTATATCATCACCGGTCTGCTAGGGATAGGGTTTATGTGTTTTTTGGGAATGTGAGACGTATGATTTATGACTTTGAAACCCTAAACCCTCAACCCTCAACCTTAAACCCTAAACCTTAAACCCTCAACCCTAATGAACATCCTAACAATCATAACCGCAATTGTAATCTTCCTAGTAATCATCTGGTTACTCGTTGGTTTGTTGTTGTTTGCGCGGAAAAAGATGATTCCGGAGGGGAAGGTGAAGATCGGTATCAATGGGAAGAAGGAGATTGAGCATGAGCGCGGCTGTACGTTGCTGCAGGCACTGGCCGACGAGAAAGTCTTCGTGCCATCGGCTTGTGGCGGCGGCGGATCGTGCGGCACCTGCAGGGGTAAAGTCCTCGCGGGCGGCGGCGAAATTCTGCCTACCGAACTGTCGCACATCTCCCGCAAGGAGGCTGCCGACCACGTGCGTCTTTTCTGCCAAGTGAAGGTACGTGAAGATATGGAGATTGAAATTCCCGAGAGTTTCTTCGGCATCAAGAAATGGGAATGCACGGTCGTCTCCAACCGCAATGTGGCCACTTTCATCAAGGAATTGGTACTGCAACTGCCGGAAGGTGAGGTCATGGACTTCCGCTCCGGCGGCTACATCCAAATCGACATTCCTGCCTGCACAGTGCAATATTCGGATATGGACATCGAGGAGCCCTACCGCAGTGATTGGGAAAAGATGGGGATTTTCGAGCTGAAGATGAAGAACACCAGTCCGACCGTCCGTGCCTACTCCATGGCCAACTATCCGGCTGAAAACGGCATTGTGATGTTGAACGTACGCATCGCCACCCCACCCTTCAACCGCAAAAAAGGACGTTGGGAAAAGGTGAATCCGGGCGTGTCATCCTCTTACATTTACAGTCTGAAGCCCGGCGACAAGGTCTTTGTATCAGGGCCTTACGGTGAGTTTTTCGTGGAGGACACCGACCGCGAAATGATGTTCATCGGCGGCGGCGCGGGCATGGCCCCAATGCGCTCGCACATCTTCGACCAGTTCAAGGTGAAACATACGCAACGGAAGACCACTTTCTGGTACGGCGGTCGTTCTCGCAAAGAGCTGTTCTACATCGACGAGTTCGAGCAACTTGCCGCCGACCACGACAACTTCAGCTTCCGAATCGCCCTCTCCGACGCGCTCCCCGAGGACAACTGGACAGGCTCTACCGGTTTCATTCACAACGTGATATACGAAGAATACCTCAAAGCGCACCCCGCGCCCGAGGACATCGAATACTACATCTGCGGTCCGCCCATGATGCTACAAGCAGTCCTGAGAATGCTCGACAGTCTAGGCGTTCCGCCGGAAATGGTGCATTATGACGACTTCGGGGGGTGAGGCGCGTATCGCGGGGAAGGCTCCGCGTATCGTGCGTATCTGCGCGTATTAGCCAACGGCATCCTCACAGTTGCAGTGAAGTGAGGGAGGGGGCTATATGTGGGGGTGAAGGGCATAGGTTCTTTGATGTGGCAAACGAAAAATCACCAATATAACTTTTAATTGATTGAAGAATTGTTTTTCCTTGGTTTTTTGACATACGTAAGTCCGTTTAAGTCCTCAGTACAAACAGGAGGACCATCAAGGACATCAGAGGAAAGATAACGCACTTTCACCCCATTGACATCAAAAGTGATATCGTGCCACACCTCGCTACATCCAATTTTACCAGAATAATTCGTGAGTTTATGTAAAGTGAAATAATACACGCGACCTACGAGAATGTCATTCTTGTTTTTGTGTCTTGACTTTTTCGTTTTTGGAGAAACCACTGTGTAGTGGAATGTTTTCGTAGAATCAAGCACCTCGATTGCATAATAGGTGTCACATTCCCGAATTTTGTTTACCCAAAAGGGTCTCAAGCTATCGAAATTGAAAGATTCTTTTGCCAACAGCGCATAATGTTGATTCATCCAGGACATGATCCAACGTTCTTTCTCCTCACATGACATTGAATCTTTCCATTCATAGATGCTGTCTGGTTGGTGGAAATCTGTATCGTTTTGCGCCTTTACTCCTATTGCAAAACAACAAGCTAATGTATAAATAACAAAAAAACGTTTCATGTTGAATGAATTTAGTGATGAAACCATGATGCTCCAATCGTAAAGGGTTGTGGCGTTGCAGATGCATGGGCCTCTTTGTAAATGTTTGAATTAATATTCCAATTATCATCGCGGCCTGGGATGTTTTTCTCTGAAGAGATAACGCCTCCCTGAAAAGATTCTGTTATCTCATGATTGATTAATTGACCCCAATCTTTCTCTTTATACAGACTTTTCATCTCACCAACACTGAGGTATTGCAATGTGTGAACTTTTGCAATGTTTTCTTTTGTTTGAATTCCGCTGCTGTAGGAAATATAATTTCCCAGGAAAGCCCCCGCCCCTTCTATTTCTAAGTCTTCGCCTGTTGATGTGCGATATCCAGTTTTTCGACCGTCAACCAATTGAAGATTCACATCTATTTTAGTGTTCTCTAAAGCTGTCACAAACGCTTTTTCATCTTCAGTTTGCGCAGTGCCCTTGACAATTACCAATTTGTTCGGATTTTCCTTATCATATCCAACTGTTATGTTGTCAAAATGTGCGTTTAGACTGTTAATTATTGTGTTCTTGTTTTCACTATCTCCAAAAACAGACACTTCCTCCCCATTCGGATCCACCAACTTCACCGGGTTATCCGCGCAATAAACATACGGGCTCAGCGAAGGATATTTCTCACTCATGGGGTCAACGCTCAGCCAGATGCTCAAGTCGCTGCTGTAATAACGTGAGCCAAAGTAGCTTAGGCCGGTTTCGGAGTCCTTTTCTTTGGCGGAGAAGGTGAAAGACTCCACAGGGGGGACGGGGCGAGGGTGTTGTTGAATGTATAAAACGTTGATTCATACATATATGTTTTATCGGTGCAAAGGTAGAATTTTTTTCATTATGAGGAAAAGGTTATTTTTGCGCCATCGTTTTTTTTCGACAGTCGCCGGGAATTAGCTGCATGCAAGGAATCTTCTATGCCAGAACCGCGCCAGAATTGCGCCAAAGATCATGCAAATGCGTTATTTTCGGGCAAAAATACAATAATTAATTTTCATCATCATTTTTTTCTTATGGCCACACCTTTCATTGATTTTAAACCCGCTCAAGTGATGGGAAACAAAGAAGTCTATGTCTGCTACTACGTCCTTGACCCGACCAGCGACCAACTCAAGCGCATGCGTGTCCGCTGCAACCGTGTCAGGAGCCCGCGTGAACGGACAAAATACGCGACACTGCTCTGCGCGGAAATCAATCGCAAGCTTTACAACGGCTGGAATCCGCTGATCGGTGAGGAATCGGCTTCCACGAAACGGGTCTCCATCGTGGAGGCTGCCACCGACTATGTCCGCCGGAAGGCCAAAGACCTCCGAAAGGATAGCGTGCGCAGCTACCGCTCGAAACTGTCGTTCTTCACCAGATGGTGCGAGAAGGCCGGCATCTCCGACTGGCTTTGCGGGCGTTTCACCAGTGCACATGCCGCATGTGTCCTTGAAGAATACAGCGGGGGCGGACGGAGCGCCCTACTAACTAAAAAAGACCTTTCGCATACCTTTTCGT
>CAMKLG010000046.1 GCA_946413585.1 uncultured Bacteroidales bacterium | reverse complement strand
TCAGCGACAGCACGCGGACGGTGTTCGACACGCTGCACAAGTATTACGCCACGAAGAAAGCGTTGAAGGACACCGCTACGGCTATTCGCGCCGACATCTGCGACAGTGCAACGGTTTGTATCACCAAAGCTCTGGCCGATCCGGCCTCCGAAATCAATCACGCGATTGACACCATCGCGCTTAATGTTGTTAAAGACACGCTGAAAGCCTACTACGACACCACGCGCGTAAAGGCGCTCGTTCACGACAGCATCGGCAACGGCAAAATCACTATCAAGAGGAATCATGTGGATGCCGGCAATTTCTATGCCAACCAGAAATCTGGTACGGAAATTGATATCTTGGTCCCCACTACAGTTGCAGAATTGACGGATGCCGAAAACTATGCCACTAAGGCTGGCAACAACACGTTCACCGGCAACAACAATTTCACCGGCACCAACACCGTGCCAAGAGGTTTTGTGATCTCCGGAGAGAATGCCACCAACAGCGACAACTGCAACAACATTGTGGTGAACGCCTGCGACCTGTGGGCCGTGTTCGACAGTTTGAACCGGAGAATCGATGCGCTACAGCAGGAACTTGACGAACTCAAGAGTGCTACTCCGCCTGTGTTCCGGACCATTACGCTGAGTAATCCTACCTCTACCACGCTGAAAGTCACAACAGACTTTACCAGCCAAGTTTCCAATATATCTTCTTACAAATTCTATTACTCCACCAACAGCAACATGAGTGATGCCCATTTTGTGGAGAGCACATCACCAGAAACAACTCTTACGGGACTAACTCCCCACACCCAATATTATATCGCGGTTTCCGCATCCAATCTCTCAGGCATAATCTTTTCCGATACCGCAAGTGAGTGGACAAAGGCAACTGCACCTACGGCAGAAGTGAATCTACAATCTCTTCATAAAGGAATTCTTGTGAGCATAAACAATCCGAACTTCCAACAACTTCCGGACGGAAGAGTACAGATTTACTACAAAAAAAGTGACAATTGTAATCAGGAAGACGAAGGATTTGAATCGAAACCTTACATTACCTTAAACAACGGAGAATCTCATGAGACAGGAATATGTGATTTGGATGCAAACGAGGCTTATTGCGTGATGGTGAAAGTGAGCAACCTTGACAGCACCACGGTCTATGGCCCTTACAACATCACCCCCATCGAGGTCACGCTTAGTCTTACGGCAAACGCTGAGAGTCCGATTGCCATTTGCGAAGGAGATAGTGTGGCGGTTGTGTTTAAGGCAGAATTGAGCAATGGTGCAAAATTTAATGATTACAACTGCACGTGGACACGAACTCTTTTCGAAGGGGCTTCTCCTGAGCCTTCGGTCATGGACATAAATGACACAACTCGAAAGATAACATTCCCGACTTATGCGAACCATGCAGAATACACCTATACATTATATTTCGCGGCACAGGATAAAACATGCCCGTCCGTAGTATTGCAATCAAATAAAGCCATTACCGTTCAGAGAAGGAATTTCCCGACATTTTTAACATGTGAGGACAATCTTTCGGTTGCAATCATGGATATGTCCGGTACAAATTCCCTATTGAATGAAGACCCCATAGTATCGATTGACTGGGGAGATGGAAACACCGACAACAACCCTGCTGTAGGATCACCCCACCCCTACTCCAGTCAAAATGTGTATGCAGTTACCGTCACGACTGACAAAGGCTGTTCCACAACGAAAAATGTGGCGGTAGGAGACACCACACTCAAGCCTTGTTCCGTGGCATCTCCGCATACCGACGGAAACCTTTATACTTCTACGACGGGCGGCTTTGAATTGACGGAAGACGGAAAGGTGACGGCAGTTTATGACCAGGACAAACATCGTTATGCTGTCGTGCAAATTGGCAATCAGTGTTGGATGAAAAGTAATCTGAGAACTACGCACTACAGCGATGGAACGGACCTAACACAAGGTACGACATTAAATGTAAATCAAAAACTGTATTACAAACCAACTTCCACTAGTAGTTTCTCATCCTATGAGTTAAGTCAATATGATGAAGTCACGGATGGTTTATATTACAATTGGACTGCGGTTATGAACGGGGCAAGCAGCACCACTGAAGCCCCCAGCGGAGTGCAGGGCATTTGTCCAAAAGGATGGCATGTGCCGTCTTCGTCCGAGTGGGACACTTTGGTTAATTACATCAAAGGAATCTACGGGGACTCCTATGCAGACAGGCTTTCTGGAGGATGCGAATGGGAGAAAAAAAGCGATGGCGACCATCATCCTGGATCATATACGGATGCTCGGAACATCACTGGTTTCTCCGCTTTGCCTTGTGGGTGGTTTGGTTATAATGACATTTTCTATAATAATGAAGCATCCTCATCTTCAGATCAGTATGCCATCTTCTGGACTAGTACGGAAAAGAGTTCTTCCAATGCTTATAACAGAAAACTCACGTCAGATAATGCGAAGTTTCTGAGTAGTGACTATTTTGATGTCAAGAAATATGGTTACTCTGTCCGTTGCGTTCGGGATGAAGAGGCAGCTCCGACTGTAACCACGGGTGCGGCTTCTTCCATTGGGGAAACGAGCGCTACGCTGAACGCCACCATCACGAACCCTGACAATGTCAACATCACGGCCAAGGGCTTCGAGTACACGTCCGACGGAAACAATTGGACAACAGTCCTAGGTACGAGTGAGGACAATAGCTTCACCACGGTCCTCACCAGCTTGACCTCCAATACAGAATACACCTATAAGGCGTTCATCACATTTGGGGAGAATACTGTTTATGGTTCTGACAGTGTCTTCTCAACCCAATCAGGCTCCACTCCCGAACCCACGACTTTCATATGCGGCACTTCCACGGTGAGCGATGCGGATAGCAACACATACAACACGGTGTTGATTGGCAGCCAGTGCTGGATGAAGGAGAATTTGAGGACGACCAAATATAGTGACAATACTAAAATTACAACCTACTATGATTATTCTACTTCTGGCATCCCATTAGAAAGACGCGGTTACCTTTACGACTGGAATGTGACGATGAACCAAAGTGGTAGCCATGATATATGTCCCAATGGTTGGCATGTACCGAGCCTTGACGAATGGGAATCTCTTAATGTTAGTGAATACCAGTGTGACGGTAATATAGCAAGAGCTATGGCAGCTGACACGGATTGGTATGTAAGTACAACACAGTGTCAAGAGTGTAAAGTCTGTTATGATTTGAACAACAATAATTCTTCTGGTTTTAGTGCAATACCTGCGGGATACTATAAAGGCGAATCCTTTTACGAGGCTACAGAGAGTGCCAACATTTGGACATCTACATTCAACAACAGTTATGAAGAGCCAGAGTACATTATCATTGACATATGGAATGGATACCAACCGTCGAGTAATCCTGTTGAAAATGGTTATTCCGTCCGTTGCGTGAAAGACGGTGAAGCCACAATCACAACTTCCCCCGCTGTGAGTATAAGTACAACCGGAGCTTGGCTTCGCGGAAATGTCGTAGCTCGTGGTAACACCATTATTGAAAAAGGGTTCTATTGGAAAACTACGGAAGGCGGCACATATGCTAAGGTAACTTCCACTGGAGGAACATTGACCTCCAGGCTCAGTGGTCTTACGGCCAACACCAGCTACACCTATTACGCATTCGCTACAACTGCAGATGGTACTGTGAATGGAGAGGAGGTGGTGTTTACAACATCTGAGGAGCCTTCGGTGTCAAATTGTGGCACTGTGACCGATGTGGACGGAAACACATACAACACGGTTATGATCGGATCACAATGTTGGATGAAGGAGAATCTACGAACAAAAGGGACTTTGTCCTCATTTGAAAATGTAACGAATCCTTCTGTTACTCCTTTCTATTACCAACCTACAACAAGTGATTTCGCTGAATACACAGTACCCACATACGGCTTGTATTATAACAGGTCTGCTGCATTAAATAATTATGATGGAACTGGTGTTGAGAATCCCTCTAACAATATACAAGGAATCTGTCCTACTGGTTGGCATATTCCATCGAAATCAGAATGGGAAACATTAAAGGTAGCTACAGATAATTCTCCTTGTAAGCTTGCAGGAAGTAGTGATTGGAGTGGTGGAAATGATTGGGGTGATGATGATGTGTCACCTGGTAACTATGGCTATCCATATAGAAATCAAACAGGATTTACAGCCCTGCCTTCAGGTCGATTGGATGTGTCTTCTGGTACGATGGACAATAGTACATACCCACCGCATGCCCATGCGTTGTTTTGGTCAAGTTCATTCGACGATAATGCCACTTATTATTTAAGATTATGGTATTATGATGCACCTTTTTATTTCGAAACCTGCGGTAACGATTATGCATTCCCTGTCCGCTGCGTCCGCGACAGCGAATAGGCGAGAAAAGCATTATGTATGATACTCAAAAAGGCCGTCCCATTCCGGGGTGGCCTTGTTTCTTATGTCAAGGAAAATAAATTCACTTTTGAGTTAAGTATTCGTTTATTTTGTATCTTTGCAGCCTAAACTAAAATTCTATTTGTTATGAAAAAAGCAACCTTAAAAACTTAGATTCGCACAAACTCCGTTTATATTGTTTGCGGATATCTGATCAAATTCTCATGTTAGGGAATGGCGGTGTGAAGGACACACGTACCTATCAAGAAGATGAAACCTTGAGCGGTTATGTGATGGATCTCCAGAGTTTCGACAAACTTCTCAAGCAGGTGCAAAAAAAAGGAAATATCACTATCGAGAAAAATTACATCATAGGGTTGGAAGGAGCAACCTTCGAGTTATGACCACAAATAAATTGTTCAGAGAGTGTCTTGATCAGGTTTCCGAGACAACAAAGGCTGAATTAGACCTGTCATTCGCCATTGCGGACAGAATTGATTATTTGCTGAAAAAGAAGGGGATGACACAGCGCATGTTGGCCAAGCAGCTCGGAAAGAACGAATCCGAAATCTCAAAGTGGCTTACGGGCCGGCATAATTTCACGACCAACACTTTGGCCCGCCTTGCGTTGGCCCTTGGCGAGGAAGTGGTGTCTGTGCCGTGACATTTCCGTCCGCTGCGTCCGCGATGCGGAGTAGCAGCTAAACTGCGTCGGCAGGATAACCCACAACAAAAGATCGTCCCATTCCGGGGCGGCCTTTTTGTTCGTTCGCCCGACATTGGCTAAAGTGAAGCCCCGCTTTTCCTGTCTGTCAGCGAATTGCATGTCTTTAATCTGTCCGGGGTTCAGCGCGGCAAATTTACTCAAATCTAAATATCCCAAGATAATTCTTTCGGAAATGTTTTTTCCGCTTGAAGCCGAAGTCGGTACTGGGGTTGACGTAAATCGTGGTCTCTTTCCCGTTTGCGGATTGTTCCGTTTCCAGTTCTTTCTTTTCATTTTGTTTCTTCATCGCTTCTAAGTTTTTCGGTTCTATGAATAGGATTGTGATTGTTAATTTTAACAATTAATTGTAAAATAACGCTTCGTAAAAAATAATTTAATTTTATTGTCAGGACGTATTGAATAAAGTGTATCTTTGCGGCTGAAAATTTTTTATTATTCATCAAATTTGAAAAACCATGGAGGATACTCAAAACACGGATTCCATTGCAGAGGCCCGGAGGTATGTGGCCAATGCGGAAGAAATCATTCAGCGGTCGAAGTATGATCCCGAGACGAAATCATACAAGGACAAGAAGTATGTCCGGATTGCGGGCGACACGCTGTGGAAGGGCTGCCTCATCGCCCTTGACGCTGTGTTTAATGTTCGCAAGGGCAAAGGCCGCCCCTCAATCAAAAAGTATCAGGAAGCTGTTGCTAAACGCGACGGAAAGTTGTTGAAGTTTCTGAATCTCGGCTACGAAACCATGCACCTTGTGATGGGTTACGACGGCAACAGGGGCAAAAAAGTCTGTGACGCTGGATTTGAATATGCTAACGCTATCATTGACTGTTGTGCGTCGCTGATGCCGAAGGTTGCGTGCGCGTGATGATCGGGACCTTAGCCCATTTCTTCCGCAACTGGCGCGGAAGAGATGCGCAGTTAACAGACAAACCAGGGCGGTTCCGGTGCGGAGCCGCCCTTTTCTCAATGCTGAATACAGGGTAGGGGATCATTCCCCTGCCATGTTGGCGGTCTCCTCTTCCGTTAACCCGGAAATTTTCGCCACTGTTGCCGGCTCCAGGCCTTCGGCAAGCATGTTGCGGGCGAGCTGGATTGTCGTTTCCTCGCGACCACGTTCAAGACCTTCTCTTTCTGACGAGGCGGCAGGTGTAGAAAATGCTTCTTTGGACGAAAAGGGACTTCTGGGCGCGCGGCCGTCACATGATGTTGATATTTTGCTGGTGCACCAATCCGAAAAAAATAGTATTTTTGCAATTTTGTGTTATTAGCTTATATTGGGAAAAAATAAAATTAAAATAATGAGTAGAAAATTGATTACCAGATTGTTAGGAATTGTTCTCATGGTGACACTCCTGGGGACATATTCCCCCGCTTTTGCGCAAACGGATGTCCCAACGCCAGACACGGTTTACCACGACTGTTTCGGTTGCGACAGCTTTTTGTTGACAGCGAACAACATTGTCTATTACTCGGATACGGTGATAGCGATACCTCACCGTGTCGTGGCACCTTCGATTATCTATATCGATGTGGTCAACATCTATCAGATTACCATCGGCCGAAGCTACAACGTCAGAGACACCACGCAACAGACCGTATGTCGTAATAAGTTGCCTTATGCCTACCACGGGAATTTCTACACCGAATCAGGCGACTATTGGGTGGACTTCCCCTCTTCAAGAGGCTGTGACAGCGCTCATACGCTCCTCCAACTGCAGGTGCTCAACGGTCAGCACGACACCATCGACCTGGCTCTCTGCTACGGACAGCCAAGCGTCTCCTATGAGGATCTGGTCTTCACCTCGCCTGGTTGCTTCACCTTCGATTTAGGTGTTGACACCAACGGCTGCTCAGTGGATGTGACCTATCGGGTGACACAATACCCACTTACGTCCGATTCTATGAATATAACGATCTGTAGCAATGAGTTGCCCTATTATTTCATGGGTCATCGGATAGATTCTGCCGGCGTTTACGAGGTTCACTATATCAATGCCGTTGGATGCGACGCTATCCTTTACGTGAACGTCACGGTGAACCCTTCTCAAGTTACAACCCAGACGATTAACGCGATGGTCTGCGCATCAGAACTGCCGTATGTGGTTCACGGACGGAGCTTCAACGGCCCTACGTCGGAGACCTTCATTGTCCCCAACCAGTATGGCTGTGACAGCTTGAAGGTGAGTCTGACCTTGGCAGTGACGTATCCTTACACCGATACCGTCTCCCACTACCTCTGCGCAGAGGAATTTCCGTATGTGTATGATTCTCTGCATGTTTATGATAAACCAGGTAGTTATTACATCAATGATTCCGCTAATTCGACGACGTGCATCAGCTTCACGTTGTTGCAATTGTTCCAGTACCCTTCCGTGCATGATACGTTGACGATTTGCACCCCCGACAGCTCTTACACGTTTGGGGATACCACATTCACCACATCCACGGTATATACTTACACGGACACTAACTCTTATCAGTGTTTGGACTATCACACTCTGCGGATCAATCTCCTGCAGCAGATGGCCTATGACACTTTGAATGTGACGGTGTGCGCTTCCAATATGCCTTACAGCTACATGGGAGAAACCTTTACAACCGCTGGTGATTATCCTGTGATTTTGCAGAATCAACAAGGGTGCGATAGCGTTACCATCTTGTTGCGCTTGACTGTGCAGCAAAATCTCCATGTGGTGACGGCAAAGACGATTACGCGTAATGACATTCCGTATATGTTCCGTGGCAAAGCCTATTCGCAGAGCGGCATTTATACGGAGATTGCGCCGGCAGTCACCGACGCAGAGTGCGATACCTCTTATGTGTTGGTACTCAATGTTACTCCCATTTACACTGTCGAAATCGATACCACGGTCTGCGCCAATACGCCCGTCGTATTTTTGGGCGAGACCATCACCACGGCAGGCCCGCATAACTTCACCTACCATTTGTCTGGATACGACAGTGTGATTACCTTGATGGTATATCATAATCCAGTTTACCGCGCTGAAACGGTTTATGCCGAGGTGGGCGAATATGATCTGCCTTACCATTTTGTTGACAGCGCTTACTACACGGCCGGTTATCACGAGCGGGTTCTCTCTACGGTGGATGGCTGTGACAGTGTTCTTTCCGTATTCTTGACCATTAATGCCGCTATCGTGAATACGGATACTATCAATAAGGAAATTTGTTCCAACGATATGCCGTTGACATTGTATGACAGTGTCCTCACCCATGCAGGCGTGTATCGTTACATTGTTCCCTCATCCATTCCTGCTGTTGATTCCGTCTTCTTCGTGAATCTCACCGTGAAGGAGTCTCCCACATTGGTCATCTCTGACACCACGTATTTGTGTGCGGGAAGCACAGTGACGTTGGCAGCGCAATCCACAGGCAGCGTCTATCTTTGGAATAATGGCTCCACGGAATCCTCCATTTCCGTCACTTTGGCAGGTCAATATTCTGTGACGGTTTCCAATGCTTTTGATTGCTCCACTTCTGCTACGGTGCAGGTGATTGGCGTGGAACTCCCGGATGCGCGTATCAGCGGGCGCACTACCGTGTGCGAAGGTAGCAGCTTGACACTCGTTGCCACAGGCGGTACGGAATACCGCTGGAGCGAAGGCACCGTGTCTGATACATTAGTGGTTACGCCTACGGAAAGCACCACTTATTGGGTGACGGTTACCAATAAATACGGCTGTTCGAAAACGAAAGATGTTGCCGTGACGGTGAACCTGTTGCCAGTACTCACCATTTTGGGAGATGACGATATTTGTCAAGGAGAATCCACCACATTTACGGCGTATGGCGCCGAAAGCTATCATTGGAGTAACGGCGGACGCTTGGATCGCATCACCGTGAACACCGAGGGGTTATACACGGTGACGGGTACCGATGCCAACCAGTGCCAAAGCACCGCTTCCGTAACCTTAGTCGTGCATTCGCTGCCTATACTGAAGATTAACGGCAGAACAACCTTCTGCCAGGGCGGTACCACCACAGTGACGGCCACGGGCGCTTCCCATTACGAGTGGAATTCCGGAGATGTGACACAAACCATTACTGCCTCATACGCAGGACAATATACTGTTACGGGTACGGACCAATTTGGTTGTTCTTCCAGCAAGAGCGTGACCATTACCCAAGCCTCGGTGAACGCCAACATCTCGGGTAACCGATATTTTTGTCATGGTCAAAGTACCACGCTGACGGTCAGTGGCGACAATGGCAACACCTATCAGTGGTTTGATGGCAGCACCAACAGCTCCATCGCCATTTCCAACGCTGGTCAATATTCTGTGACGGTGACCAACGCCGTAGGCTGTCAGAACGTGTTGTCTGCGACAGTCAATGAATACAATCTGTCGGCTCCGGTGATTAGCGGTTCGTTAACCATTTGCGAGGGGCAGTCCACGACGTTGCGCGCTTCCGGCGGCGTCAGTTATGTCTGGGATGACGGCACCGAACAGCCGCTCATCACGGTGAACGCCACAGGCACCTATTCCGTGACTTCCACCAACTCTTACGGTTGTACGGCTACCACTTCGGCTACGGTGTTGGTGAACCCTGCGCCTATGGTGACCATCCTGGCTCAGGACGCTATCTGTAAAGGCGACGATGTCTCGATTTCAGCCATTACAAATGCCAATACTTTCCATTGGAATACAGGACAAAATACAGCCACCATTAATGTGTCGCCTATGATTAACACTACCTATACGGTGTTGGTGACGGATGAGAACGGATGTAACTCCACTGCCTCCACTTTGGTGAATGTCAAAACACTTCCTGCTGTCTATATTTCTGGACAAAACTCTGTTTGTCAAGGTGATACGGCAACGTTAACGGCTACGGGCGGCGAGTCGTACCAATGGAATACAGGTCAATTTACCCCCACTTTGCAAGTGACGAATTCCGGTACGTACTCAGTGGTGGCTACAGGTTCCAACGGCTGTACGGCCACTGCGCAAGCCGCTGTTACGGTACACTCGCTTCCGATTGCCACCGTGACCGAGGTAGCGGAGATTTGTAGAGGCCAGCAGACTACCTTGATGACCGATGCGCCGGCGGGATGCACTTATCTGTGGTCCAACGGCAGCCGTCAGAGTCGCATCACAGTCAGTGAAGCCGGCGAGTACCAAGTGACCGTGACGAATGCCAGCCACTGTTCTCAAATTTACAGCTCCAGCGTAACGGTGCATGAAATTCCTCAAATCAGCATTACGGGTAACACGGACATTTGCGAGGGTCAATCTACCGTACTTACTGTTTCAGGCGACAATTCTAGCGAATATCTGTGGAGCAATGGTGACAATAATACCTCCACTTCTGTGAGTGCCCCAGGACAATATTCAGTGGTGGCTACGAATCAGTATGGCTGTACGGCAACTGCTTCGCGCAACGTGACGGTCCACCAACTTCCTGAACCGCAGATTACAGGTAACCTGACGATCTGTTTGGGCGAAAGTACCACTTTGAATGTAACGGGCGGCACTTCATACACGTGGAGCACCGGCGAAACGGGTGCCCAACTAACGGTTGCGCCCACTTTTAACCAGACCTATTCTGTGACGGCCAGCAACGCTTTCGGTTGCGTTGCGGGTACTTCTGCTACCGTCACGGTGAACATGCTGCCGGTGATTTCGTTCAGCGGCAACACCTCTGTGTGTGCGGGTTCCACCACGAGTATTTTGGCGACTGGCGGCACGAATTACACTTGGTCAAACGGTTCACAAACGGCATCGATGACCACAGGCAATGCCGGTTTGTATTATGTGACGGTGACCAATGCGCAAGGTTGTAGCAATAAGGATTCTATCAGAGTGAAAGTGAACCAGAATCCACAAGTGCAGATTTCGGGTAGCAGCTACGTGTGTGCCGGTAACATTACCACTTTGAGCGCATCCGGTGCGAATACCTATTTGTGGAGTACTCAAGATATTACGCCGAATATCACGGTGAACCCGACGATTGAAACCACCTACACGGTGACGGGTACCGACACCAATGGCTGTCATTCAACGGTGAGTAAGGTGCTCAACGTGGAACCGCTCCCGACTATCCAAGTGTTGGGTGCGCGTACGATCTGCGCGGGACAGTCCACAACGTTGACCGCTACAGGTGGTTCCAAATATGTGTGGAGCACTCAGGATACCATCAACAGCATTGTGGTGAACCCGACCCAAAGCCAGTCTTACGTGGTCACGGTGACCAACGCTTACGGCTGTGTCTCCAGTAGCGCAGTGACGGTGACGGTCAATGCGTTGCCGCAGTTGACCTTTAACGGAAACACGACCGTCTGTGCGGGCAATACCACGACGATTACAGCTATAGGCGCCAATACCTATTCTTGGTCCACGGGCGCTCAAACAGCTAATATAAATGTTTCACAACCAGGTGTTTATTATGTCACGGCTAGCAATGCGCAGAATTGCTCCAAGACAGATTCTGTGCAAGTGGTGGTGAATCCGAAACCGCAGGTGCAGATTGCCGGTAGCAACCACCTCTGTTCGGGCACGATAGCTACGTTGACCGCTTCTGGCGCCAGCAGCTATCATTGGAGTACGGATGAGGTTTCCGCGGAAATCTCCATTTCCCCGACCTCTAACACTGTTTATACCGTGACGGGCTATGATACCAACGGCTGCTATACCACCGTGCAGAAAGTGGTGAACGTGGAAGATGTGCCTGTGGTGCAAATCCTCGGCGAGCGCACCATCTGCCAAGGACAATCTTCTGTGCTGACCGCTATGGGCGGCACCTCCTATCTCTGGAGTAACGGCAGCTCTACACAAGATATCGCGGTCTTTCCGAACATGACCACCACCTACACTGTAACGGCTTACAATGACTTCGGATGTTCAGCAACCTCTTCGGCCATCGTTAATGTCAATATGTTGCCTTCCATCATCTTCAGCGGTAACACCTTCATCTGTCAAGGACAGAGCACGACGATTACGGTCTCTGGCGGCAATACCTATGCTTGGAGCACTGGCGCGACAGGCAGTTCCATCACGGTCTCTTCACCCGGTGTTTATCATGTGAATGTGATGAACACGATGAACTGTATGCGCTCTGATTCTATTGAAGTGGTCGTTTGGAATAATCCAATCCTCAGCGTCAGCGGCTCAAGCTTGATCTGCGAAGGCGACACAGCATCGTTGAATGTCTCAGGAGCTGATGTTTATTCCTGGAGTACCGGAGAGGTGGGACCGACTGTTTCGGTGATGCCTGAACAAACGACTACTTATAATGTTGTCGGTTACGATGCTAACGGATGTAGCACCACGGTAAGCAAAGTCGTGAATGTGGAGTCCGCCCCGGATGTCTATATTTCCGGCGAACTCTCCGTCTGCCACGGTCAATCTACCACACTGACCGCTTCCGATGCGGCAGCGTATGCATGGAGCACTGGTGCGACCGGCAATTCCATCACGGTGTCGGCTTACGGCAACTACACGGTGACAGCCACTTCTGTAAACGGCTGTCGTGGGCAAGCTTCTGTGACGATTGTGGATAAACCGCTTCCCGTATTTACGGTTCACGGTGTGAGCACCCTTTGTGACAACACCACGGCTGTTCTTTCTGTGGAAGGCGATAACACTTATGCTTGGAACACTGGCAGCACCGATACGGCCATCACCATTTCCGCTGGCGGTCTTTACACGGTGACTGCAACCAACAGCTACGGCTGTGACCTCTCCTCTTCCATCTACGTGTCACAGTTGAATGCGCCTATTCTGTCCATTATGGGTGTGAATGAGCTGTGTCAGGGCGATTCCACCATGTTGATGGCCATCACCGATGCACAACAGTATCTCTGGAGCACCGGCGAAACGCAACAGGCGGTGATGGTGGTTCCCGACAATACCACCTATTCGGTCACGGTGACAGGCGATAATGGTTGTACGTCTTCGGCAGAACGCCAGATTACGTCGTTGCCCACCTACGATCAAATCTTCACGGCTAGCATCTGTGAACATAATAGCTATTCTGGTTATGGTTTCGACATTCCGGTGATGGATACCGCTGGCGTTTACACGTTTACCAGAACGCTCCAGTCGGTGAGCGGCTGCGATAGCATTGTCAACCTCGAACTCACGGTGAATCCGCTGCCGCGCCTTGACACCATCAACGGTCCGCAGAACATCACCCAATATGGCAATTCATCCTTCGCAGTCAATAATCCGCAGTTTGTGGATAACTACGAGTGGCGTGTGTCGAATCCCCATTGGGTACTCTCCAACGCGACGTATCCTAACGTTACGCTGAATGTTTCGACGAATGGTTCGGGCGTGCTTTATGCTCGCGGTATCAACGGCTGCGGTTACACGGATATTTCCCTGGAAATCTATTGTAATGTCGGTATTGAGGATCATCTCACCCAAACGATGGTGAAACTCTACCCGAACCCCGTCCATCAGTCGTTGTACATCGACATGGATGAGTCCGCTGATGTGGCGAAGGTCGCTCTCTTCAACGAGGCAGGCCGCTTGGTCTATCAAACCGACTGCAACGACACCCACATCGAGATAAACTGCACTCGCTTCGCCAACGGTCATTATACCGTGCAGTTCCTCGACGAAAAGGGTAGGAGAGTGGAAAGCCGTAAGATTGTTGTGAAGAATAAATAGGACGTAGGACGTGTGACGTGAGACGTAG
This sequence comes from uncultured Bacteroidales bacterium, assembly GCA_946413585.1. Classification (GTDB taxonomy): domain Bacteria; phylum Bacteroidota; class Bacteroidia; order Bacteroidales; family WCHB1-69; genus F23-D06. The sequence continues at coordinate 7,708 of CAMKLG010000046.1, read as the reverse complement.
GATGTGAGACACAAGATTTTAATCACAAGCCATACATCATACATCAGTAAGTCATACGTCATACGTCACAAGTCAAATACTATAAACTGTAAACCATAAACCGTAAACCAAAATGGAATATAATTTCAGAGAAATCGAGAAAAAGTGGCAGGAAAAATGGAAAGAAACGGGTCTGTATAAAACAGAGATAGATAATAGCAGACCAAAGTTTTATGTGTTGGATATGTTTCCGTATCCGTCGGGAGCGGGCTTGCACGTCGGGCACCCGCTGGGCTATATAGCCTCCGACATCTATGCGCGCTACAAACGCCAGAAGGGGTTCAATGTGTTGCATCCGATGGGATACGATGCGTTTGGTCTGCCCGCAGAACAATATGCCATCCAGACGGGTCAGCATCCTGCGATCACGACTGAAAAGAATGTGAACCGTTATCGTGAGCAACTCGACAAAATCGGTTTCTCATTTGATTGGGACCGCTCGTTCAAAACTTGCGACCCCGACTACTATAAATGGACGCAATGGACTTTTATCCAGCTCTTTAACTCCTATTATTGCTACCAGGCAAACAAGGCGAGACCCATCAGCGAGTTGATAGAGGCTTTCGCGGCCAATGGCACGCACAAGTTGAAAGTTGCGCAGACCAAACCGATGGAGTTTACCGCTGAGGAGTGGAACGCCGCGTCCGAAAAAGAACAGCAGGAAATCCTGATGAACTACCGCCTGGCTTACCTCGCCGACACGTGGGTGAACTGGTGCCCGAAACTCGGCACAGTGCTCGCCAACGATGAGGTGGTGGACGGCCTCTCCGTGCGCGGTGGCTACCCTGTGGAGCGCAAACTGATGAGACAATGGATCTTGCGCGTCTCCGCGTATGCAGAACGCCTGCTCCAAGGCCTTAATACCGTGCAATGGACCGACTCTCTGAAGGAAATCCAACGCAACTGGATCGGCCGCAGCGAAGGTGCCGCCATCTGGTTCCCGCTGGCAAAAGAAGGCCAGTTGGATTGGAAGAAAATTTACATGGGTGGCAACGTCGAAGGGGTCGAAAATGAGATGGCTTTTGAGATTTTTACCACTCGTCCCGATACTATCTTCGGTGTGACTTTCATGGTCTTATGTCCTGAGCATGAAATGATTGAACAAATCACTACGCCCGAACAGAAAGCTGAGGTGGAAGCTTACGTGACGTGGGCCAAGAACCGCTCCGAGCGCGAACGTCAGGCTGAGGTTAAGAAGGTGAGCGGTGCCTTCACCGGTGCCTACGCCATTAACCCCATCACCGAAGAACGCATCCCGATTTGGGTGAGCGATTACGTGCTGTCCGACTATGGTACAGGCGCTATCATGGCTGTGCCCGCACATGACAGCCGCGACTCTGCCTTTGCGCGTCACTTCAATCTTCCAATTCGTCAAGTGGTTGCGCCACAACCCAACGATGTGAGCGACCCTGACACGTGGGAAACGAGCATGGACAGCAAGACGGGTTATGCCGTCAACAGCGGTTTCATTAACGGTATGACCGTCAAAGAGGCTGGCAAAGCAGTGATTGAAAGGATCAAAACAATGGGCATTGGCTACGGCACGGTGAACTATCGCCTCCGCGATGCCATCTTCAGCCGCCAACGTTACTGGGGCGAACCCTTCCCGATATATTATAAGGATGGTATGCCTTATCCGGTGCCCGAATCTGAGTTGCCGGTGCTGTTACCTGAAGTCGATCAGTTCCTGCCCACTCAGACGGGCGAGCCGCCATTGGCACGCGCGAAAGATTGGACCTACAACGGCCATTCGCGCGAATACAGCACCATGCCTGGATTCGCTGGCTCCAGCGCGTATTACTTGCGCTACATGGATCCGAAGAACGACAAAGAGCTGGTTTCCAAAGAAGCCGATGAATATTGGCAGAATGTGGATCTCTACGTCGGCGGTGCGGAACACGGCACGGGACACTTAATCTACGCCCGTTTCTGGAACAAATTCCTCTTTGATATCGGCGTTAGCTGCAAGGACGAACCCTTCCAGAAACTGATCAACCAGGGCATGATACAAGGTCGCTCCAATTTCGTTTATCGTATCGTCGGTACCAACAAATTCGTGTCATTCAACCTCAGAAAAGAGTACGAAACCACACCTATCCACGTGGATATCAATATTGTACGCAATGATGTCCTCGACCTTGATGCCTTCAGAAACTGGGTGCCGGATTTCAAGGATGCCGAATTTATCCTCGAGGATGGACAGTATATTTGCGGTTGGGAGGTTGAAAAGATGTCCAAATCGAAGTATAATGTCCAAAATCCCGATGATTTGGTGGAGAAGTACGGCGCGGACACGTTACGCATGTACGAAATGTTCCTCGGACCTATTGAAATGGCCAAACCGTGGGATACCAACGGTATTGAAGGCGTTTCCCGTTTCATCCGCAAATTTTGGAAGCTCTATTTCGATGCGGAGGGCAATTTCGCCGTCACTGACGAGGAACCGACTAAGGGCGAATGGAAGTCATTGCACAAGACTATCAAGAAAATCGAGGAGGACAACGAACGTTTCTCTTTCAACACCGCAGTGAGTGCCTTCATGATTTGCGCTAACGAGTTAGGCGAAGCCAAGTGCCATAAACGCGCCATTTTGGAGCCGTTTTGTGTCGTGATGTCCGCTTACGCCCCGCATATCACCGAAGAGTTGTGGTCGCTGCTCGGACATGAGGAATCCATCTTGAAAGCCTCCTATCCGGTTTATGATGAACAATATATGGTGGAGGATGAATACCTCTATCCCGTCTCTTTCAACGGCAAGATGCGCTTGAAAATGTCCTTCCCGGCCAGCTACGGCCCGAAAGACATCGAACCACTGATTCTTCAAAACCCTGACGTACAGAAATGGCTCGCCGGTGCCACCCCGAAGAAGGTGATCATCGTGCCGAAGAAAATTGTGAACGTAGTGTTTTAGCTTTTAGCTATTGGCTTTTAGCCAACTGCCAACTGCCAATAGCCAACAGCCAACAGCAACAGCCAAAGTGAAGCAGAAAGATTTCGTCTTCAATCTCTGTCTTCTCATCTTTCTGAACCTCCTGGTCAAGCCGTTTTGGATGCTTGGCGTGGATGTGGGGGTTCAGAATAGCGTGGGGGCGGGAAGCTACGGTCTCTATTTTTCGCTTTTCAACTTCGCGATGTTGTTCAATATGGTGCTCGATATGGGCACCACTAACTTCAACAATCGCAACATCGCGCGGAATACGCAGCTACTAGACAAACACTTATCCAGTCTGATTATCTTGCGGTTCCTGCTGGGGATCGTCTATTTTGTGGTCATTTTTGCGGTCGCGCTGGTCATCGGCTACCGGGGCTTTCAGCTGAAATTACTCTTCTGGATAGGATTAAACCAGTTCCTCAGTGCTTTTTTGCTCTACGTACGCTCGAATATCTCCGCCTTGCTGATGTTCAAGACCGATAGTGTTATCTCCGTGACGGACAGACTGTTGATGATTCTTTTTTGTGGTATGCTGCTCTGGGGGAATGTCACCGACCAGCCTTTCCGCATCGAGTGGTTCGTATGGAGCCAGACGGCGGCGTATCTCATCACCATTGCCATTGCGTTGGCTATCGTGTTACACAAAGCCAGCCTGCGCCGGCTGCATTGGAATGCACCCTTTTTTTTGGTCATCATCAAGAAAAGTCTGCCCTACGCACTGATCACCCTGCTGATGTCATGTTACTACCGCATTGATTCCGTGATGTTGGAACGGCTGTTGCCTCAGGACATTTCCGCTACGCAGGCAGGCATTTACGCCTCGGCATTCCGTCTCCTAGACGCACTGGTGATGATTGCCTACCTCTTTTCGGTCATCCTTCTGCCGCTTTTCTCTAAAATGCTGAAACAGAAGGAGAACGTAGTGCCGGTAGTGCGCACCTCTTTCTCGTTGCTCTTCCTTTTCTCGGTTTCCGCTGTCGTTATTTTGTATGTATATCGTACCCCCGTAATCCAAACTCTTTATCCAGAGTTAGTGGGCGAAAGTGTGCCTGTCTTTCGGCTGATTATTTTTGGGTTAATCCCCATCTCCATGAATTACCTGTTCGGCACGCTGCTCACCGCCAACGGTAGTATGAAACAGCTGAACATCACCGCTGCCATCGGTATTGTCATTAACGTGACAGTCAATCTGTTGCTGATTCCACGAATGATGGCGTGCGGTTCTGCCGTGGCCAGCTTCTGCACGCAGTTCACCGTTGCCCTGCTGCAGTTCTTGCTCGCCCTGCGCATCATCGGCATTCCCATCAAGTCGCTTCCGTGGTTTCGCTGTCTGCTTTTCGTCGCCCTGTTAGTTCCTGTTACCATATTGTCCACCAATGTTTTGGACCTTCACATTGTGTGGTCACTCCTGATCATGGCCGCCGTCGCCTTGGTCATTGGTTTCGCCACCGGCTTGGTCGATTTGCGCGGGATGAAGGGGTTGGGAGGGAATTCATAATTCATAATTCATAATTCATAATTCATAATTCATAATTCATAATGCATAATGATGAATGATGAATGATGAATAGTCTAAGTCTAAGTCAAAGTTCAAAAAATAAAAAAAACATCCCTATTGCGTGTTTCAATAAAAAATGTATTTTTGCGACTTGGAATATAATGTAAAATAGTATAGATATGAAAAGTAACTTTTCCTCTTTGAAAATCGTAGCCGTTCTTACGTTAATGGCTTGTTTCACAATGGGTTATGCGCAGTGCGATCAAGGCAATATCTATGGCCAGCGCAAATGCAAAGCAGGCATTGCCATCGTTAAAGGTGACTCCACCGGACAACATGTTGTGCCCACTTCTGCGATGTCCCTCCCCACGTTCAAGGGTGGTAACAAGGCCATGTGCCGCTACATCAACAAAACTAAAAAGTATCCCATCAACCTCAAAAACCAGAAAATCTCCGGAACGACCACCGTCCAAGCCAAGGTGCTCGCCGATAGCACTCTGACAGATATTGAGGTAGTTCAAAGCTCTGGCTATCAGGAATTTGACGACGAGGCTCTCCGCGTGGTCAAGTCTTTCCCCAAAATGATCCCTTGCACCCAAAGCTGTGAGCCGATGGATATGATCGTCCAAATCCCTGTCGTCTTCGATTACGAGCAAGAAGTTGCCGCTGAGAAGAAAAAAGCCGAAATGGAAAAGATTAAAAAGGATTTCGCGAAACCAATCACCCTCTATTTCGAGAATGACCGTCCTGACCCTCGCACCAAATCCGAAACCACCAATACGGAATATGTGGGTCTGTATAACAACTACATGGCTGCAAAGAGCAACTATGTGACCAGCGCAGGTAAAGGCCTCACGGGCGCCAAGAAGGCTGAAGCGGAACAAGCTGTAGAGGCTTTCTTCAACGACTCTATCCAAACCGGTTATGACCGCCTCGTCAAGCTCACCAACTTCATCGTGGATGCCCTGGAAGACGGCCACAAGGTGGAATTCACCATCAGCGGTTTTGCCAGCCCTCTGAGCAACAGCGACTATAACCAGAAACTCTCCGCCCGCCGTATCCAAAGTGTGTTGAACTACATGGCACAGGCTCGTGGCGGCTTCCTCGCTCCCTACATCAATGGCACCAAACCCGGTTTGACCATCATACGCAATCCCTCAGGACAGATTAACCACTCTTTCTCCACTAACGCCGTCCGCGAAACCGTTTATGGCCTTCAGGCAGCTAAGGACAGAAAGATTGTCATTGACCGCATTGCTATCAAGTAGTAAGAATAATTATAAGGATCTCAGGGCCGGTGTTTCACCGGCCTTTTTTTTTTCAACAAATTTACCGAAGTCGGAAGTTTATATGTATTTTTGCTATATTTGTTGTCTTGTGTAAAATAATCATTACTATTGGAGGATTTTTATAACATATTGACAGATAATATTTTATATCCATCTACGTGGGTCTGTGAAAATCGGAATTTTCGCAGGAATCAACCTTTTTTACCTGTTTTTCTGAGTGCGTGTAACCTTGCGCGTACTCTTGCTATACCTAAACAGATATAACTTCAAGATAAAAAATAAAAATATTAAGTATATGAAACGAATAATTACAACGACAATCTCTTTACTATTTGTGGGTGCAATGTTTGCCCAGACGAATGGTATGGGCGGCTTTTCAGTCGGTGCCAGCAACGAAAGAAATAATTCGCTGGATGTTTCGCTGGTTATTGGACAACCGTTCACAGGCGCATACGCGCAAAATGGTCGGGAGGTGACCTTGGGCTTGCCTCAGGCACAACTCGACATCCACAACATCAACGCCGTGATTAATGAGGGCGAAGCCTATGCGGAGTCTGGTTTTGACTACCCGAACACTACTCCGCGTGGCACTTATCGCGACACCAACTATACGGCTCAGGGTTCCCAATTTAATTACGACCTTATGAATACACTCTACCTCAGAGTGTTAGGACCGTTTTTGTGTGGCGATCCCGTGTTTGATGTCGATAACCACGAATATGCTACCGTTGAGGTCGGCGGTTACTGCTGGACCCAACAGAACATGCGCACGGAACACAAGCATGACGGACAAACGGCTATCGCAAAAGCGTTGGTTTACAACTCTGAATTCAGTTCCAACGAGGACGCAAACTTGGAGACTTTCGGCCGTCTCTACACCTGGTATTCTGCTGTGGATGTCACGGAAGGCAGCAATGAAGCCCCTCTGACCGATCAAAACGGCTTCGTGCAAGGTATCTGTCCGGATGGTTGGCACATTCCCACCGCTGTGGAAATGGCCGCATTTAGAAACATTCCGTCAGAGGATACACGTACTGCGGAATTGTGGCTGCAACCGAATGCCAACACCAACAGCACCCAGTTCACTTCCCTGCCTGCTGGTGAGTTCAATGCTTCTGTTGAACGTTTCCAAGGATTGTACAGCCAGACGGATTATTGGACCGATAACGCCCCGTCTGCCACACAGCCCTCTGCTTTGCAAATCAATTATTATTGTGACACACCCATGATGGTCAATCGTTCCGCCGATGATGCTATTAGCGTGCGTTGCGTGAGAAACCACTAAACACCGGCACGGACGCGGTGCAAGCCTTCGGGCGGTCCGTAAAATCAAATAAATCGAATAAAAAAGTAAGTATAATAAAAAAGTAAAGCAATGAAAAGAATTATTACCCTTTCCGCAATGATGCTCCTGTTCTTTGGAAGCATGTTTGCTCAAAAACTGAGTTATCAGGCTGTGGTGCGCAACAGCCAAACCAACGAATTGATGGTTTCTGCCACGATGAACGTGACCGTCAACATTCTAAACGCCAACGACGAGGTGCAGTACACCGAGACTCACACTGGCGTGCAGAGCAATATGAACGGTCTCATCACGCTGACCATCGGTGAAGGAACCAACGCAACCTCCTCCCTGAACAACGTGGATTGGAACGGCGCTTCCATCAGGAGCACCATCACCATCCAAGGTATTGACCCCATCACCATCACTACACCCGTGAACGCTGTTCCTTACGCTTTGCAAGCCGCTAATGCTTCCAGCAGTTTTGACCAAGTGCAGGCCGACTGGAATGAGACCGACGAGAACGCCAAATCCTTCATCAAGCACAAACCGACGATTCCGGAGGCTCCTGATTTGAGCAACTATGTGACGGAGAACAAACTGAATGACACACTGAATAGTTATCTCAAGCAGGAAGTTGATCCCACGGTTCCGGGATGGGCAAAAGA
>CAMKLG010000045.1 GCA_946413585.1 uncultured Bacteroidales bacterium | reverse complement strand
AACAGAACGAGAAAACAAAGAAGCTGTTTCATAAATCACAAAAATAATCACAAAAGGAAGCGGCAAAAATACAATTTTTTAGTTTAGGGTTTAAGGTTTAGAGTTTAACGTGACAGAAAACGACATCAAAATCTTAAACTCTAAACCATAAAAAATAGTATCTTTGCCGCATCAAAAAATACCGAACGATATGCAATTGGAATTCACATTTGAAGATAAGGAATTTATGGCTCAGCGCGGGAGCGAACCCGCACAAGTGGAACAACAGTTCGCCAACTTTGAGAAGGGCTTTCCCTTTGCCGACATCGACCGTCCCGCGACCGTAGATGACGGAATCCTGCGCCTCGACGAGGATCAAGTAGCTGAATTAGAGGCCGAATACCCCTACGCCATCGAGGGCAAGAAGATCGAGAAGTTCGTGCCCGCGTCCGGCGCCGCGTCCCGCATGTTCAAGGATCTCTACGCCCTGCTGAACGAGAACCTGGACGACAAACAGCAGGAGTTAGCGAAGACCTTTCTCGCCACCCTGCCCCGCTACCCATTCTACAAGGCGCTGAAGCAGGCGATGGCCGGCAAGCAGCTCGACCTTGATGCTGAAATCCAAAAGGGCAATTTCCGCCTCATTATTCAATATCTTCTTGAAAAAGAGGGTCTTAACTACGGCAACCTGCCCAAAGGTCTGCTGCTCTTCCACCGCTACGAGAACGAAATCCGGACCGCCATCGAGGAGCATTTCGTGGAAGCCGCGCTTTACGCCACCTCCGGCACCGATGCCTACCTGCACTTCACCGTCTCCGAGCACCATCTGGAGCTCTTCAAGGCTAAAGTGGCGGAAATCCAGCCCGTCTATGAGGAGCGTTTCGGGGTGAAATACCACGTCACCTTCTCCATGCAGGCCGCTTCCACCGACACGCTGGCGGCCACGGAGGACAACCAGCCCTTCCGCGACGAGAACGGCAAGCTGCTCTTCCGTCCCGGCGGACACGGTGCGCTCATCTACAACGTCAACAACCGCGATGCCGACATCCTCTTCGTGAAGAACATCGACAACGTCACCAAGGACCAGAACATCGCCCCCACGGTCATCTACAAGAAGGTGTTGGCGGCGTATCTGTCGCAACTGCAAAGCATTCAGTTCCAGTATCTTAAAATCTTAGAAGCCGGCGAGGTGGATCCTATGACCCTGTGCGAGATTATGGACTTCGCTGAGAGCAAGCTGATGATTTCCCTCGATGAACAACCCACGGCCGAGGAGCTCTACGAGCTGATGAACAGACCATTGCGTCTCTGCGGCATGGTGAAGAACGAGGGCGAGCCCGGCGGCGGTCCCTTCTGGGTGCGCGACGCCGAGGGCAACTGCTCGCTGCAGATCGTGGAGTCGTCGCAGATCGACAAGAACAACCCCGAAAAGCTGGCCATCATGGCGAAGGCCACCCACTTCAACCCCGTCGATATGGTCTGCGCCATCAAGAACTACAAGGGCGAGAAATTCGACCTGCTGCAGTACGTCGATCCCAACACAGGCTTCATCTCCTCGAAATCCTACAACGGCAAAACATTGAAGGCCATGGAGTTGCCCGGCCTCTGGAACGGCGCGATGGCCAACTGGATCACCGTGTTCGTGGAGGTGCCGTTAGCCACGTTCAACCCGGTGAAGACGGTGTTCGATCTGCTGAAGAGAAACTAGTGGGCAGTTAGCAGTTGACTTATGCTTTGCAAAAAAGTGTATCTTTGCCGCCCGAAAATATTCATCAAATAACAATAAAAAAACATTATGGCATTCAATTTAAGAAACAGAAGCTTCCTGAAATTGTTGGACTTCACTCCGACTGAGATTCAATTCATGCTTGATCTGGCTCGCGACCTGAAGCGCGCGAAATATGCTGGCACAGAGCAACCTCGTCTGAAAGGCAAGAACATCGCCTTGATTTTCGAAAAGACCTCTACCCGCACTCGTTGTGCTTTTGAGGTGGCTGCTTACGACCAAGGCGCACACGTCACGTATCTCGGACCTACCGGTTCTCAAATCGGCGTGAAAGAGTCTATGGAAGATACCGCTCGCGTGCTCGGACGTATGTTCGACGGCATCGAATACCGCGGTTTCGCTCAGGCTACCGTCGAGAAACTGGCTCAATACGCTGGTGTTCCCGTCTGGAACGGCTTGACCAACGAATTCCACCCGACACAGGTACTCGCTGACTTCCTCACGATGAGTGAGCATGTTGACAAACCCCTGAATCAAGTGACCTACGCTTACCTCGGCGATGCCCGCTTCAATATGGGTAACTCTCTGATGGTTGGCGGTGCCAAGATGGGCATGGATGTGCGCATCGTGGCTCCCAAGGCTCTCCAACCCGACAAAGCTTTGGTGAAACAATGTCAGGAAATCGCTAAACAAACAGGTGCTAAAGTGACTGTCACCGACGACGTTAAGAAAGGCGTCAAGGGCTGTGACTTCCTCTACACCGACGTTTGGGTTTCCATGGGCGAACCCGTCGAAGTCTGGGCTGAGCGTATCAAACTGCTCAAACCTTATCAGGTGAACAAGGAAACGATGGCTCTCACCGGCAACCCGAAATGCAAGTTCATGCACTGTCTGCCCGCTTACCACAACCTCGAAACCCAGGTGGGCCGCGATGTGCACAAACAATTCGGTCTGGACGGCATCGAAGTCACCGAAGATGTTTTCGAATCCGAGAACTCCATCGTGTTCGACGAGGCTGAAAACCGTATGCACACCATCAAGGCTGTCATGGTTGCCACCCTCGGCGACTAATTTCTGTTAGCGAAATGATTAAAAAGAGCGGTTGCGGAAACGTGACCGCTTTTTTGCTATTGGCTTTTTGCTATTGGCTTTGGGTCGTGCACTGGCGAGGGAGAGATGCGTTAGAACTATGACGTAGACTTAGAACTTAGACATAGACTCTTGGCGTTGACATAAGGGCGTATGCGATACGCCCCTACATTTCCCTATTCCCTTAAACCATAACCCTTAAACCATAACCCTTAAACCATAACTCTTAAACCATAACCCTTAAACCATAACCCTTAAACTATAAACTCTCCACTAACCCCGGGTACGATTTCCGCAAACATTCCGTGTCATTCAGTACGGCGGATGGGCCGAAGAGGAGGAACGCCATGGCCAAACGGTGGTCGTGGTGGGTGTCGAAATGGGGGGCAGAATCTGTCGGGGTTCCTTTGCCGTTAATGCGTAAGGTGTTGTCCGAGAGGGTGATTTCTGCGTATGGGGACAATTGTTCGGCCAAAGAGTGCAAGCGGTCAGATTCCTTGTACTGTAAGTTCCTGACGTTCTGAAATGTGATGTCGGCGGGAAGAAGCGCGGCCAGGGCGGCCATCACGGGTACGGTGTCCAGACAATCCTGCACGTCCAACACCATTTTCGGCTTTTTAGGCAGTGGTTCGGCATGGATAATCGTGTTTAAACCGTTTGTCGAAATAGATGTGTTCAATTCTTTGAACCACTGATAGATAATAGAGTCCCCTTGGATGGATTTTTCCGATAAAGGAGAGAGGGAATAGTCGTTTTCGGGATGGAGGCGGGCGTGGGCGAACCAGAAGAGTGCAGCACTCCAGTCTCCGATGGCACCGATGGGAGTATCTGGGATGGTGACACCAGGAATCTCAACCGGATAGTCTTGAGTGCAGGCGAGGGTCATCTGCAGGTAGGGCAAGGAAGGAATTTGTTCTGGGACTAGCTGTAACGTCTTGAGTTCCAGGAGCGGCGCGACAAGCACCAGCGCAGAGGCCATTTGAGAGGAAAATCGTGCGTCCAACGACATCCTGTTGGCTTTCAACGGTTTGCCGTTAATCAGCCAGCCTTCCTCTTTCCACTGGATGTCAGCGCCAATCTCGAGTAAAGCATTCACCAACGGTTTGATGGGGCGTTGCAGCAGTCGCGGAGTGCCAGTGAGCAGACAGCGGCAAGGTGACACGGCCAGCAACGGCAGCAGAAAGCGGTAAGCCGCTCCGCAATCCTCCACATCTACGATGCGGATTTCTGAGGATGGGTTGTTCACGGCATACGAGAGTGTGCGCAAAACGCGGTGCACAACGAGTATGTCGTGGCCGTCGTGGTTGTTGACCGTCGGGATTTCGCCACCGCGCACGTAGGATGTAATCATCTGCCGAATCCTAAGGCTTTTATTATCAGGAAGTTGAATTTTATATAGCACCCTGTTGAAATTTAAGGCAAAGGTAACTTTTTTACTCGAAAGAGTCGCATATTTTATGTATTTTTGCAGCCGTTTAAAAAACAAGCATTTTTTTAAAACAACAAAAATTCTATGAGAGATTCAAATAACGGACAAATCGGAATGGGTGGTTTCAACATCCTGCCTGCGGGAGTAAAGAACCTGCTCATTATCAATACCTTATTGTATTTTGCCACCGTTGTCTTCGCACGTGCGCATATCTGCGACCTGAATCAATGGTTGGGACTTCACTATTTCATCGCCCCGGACTTCAAACCGTGGCAGTTCATCACCTATATGTTCATGCACGGCAATTTCGGGCATCTGTTCTTCAACATGTTCGCTTTGTGGATGTTCGGTGCGGCTGTGGAAAATGCTTGGGGCACTAAAAAGTTCCTTATCTACTACTTGATTACGGGCATTGGCGCCGCCCTCACCCACTATGGCATTACCTACGCAGAAGTGGCTCCGACGCTCTCGCTCGTTGACCAATTCGTGAGTAGTCCTTCCTTAGAAACTTACCGTTATCTTGTTGAGAACAACACTGTTGCGCAATTGCAACAGCCATTCCAAAACAATCTGATGGTGTTGCAAAATAATCCTGCTTCCCTCAATGATTTGGTGACAGCCACCCTCAATATCCAAAACAGTTACCTGAACAGTTTTGTGCTGATTGGCGCCTCCGGTGCTATTTACGGCATCCTGCTCGCTTTCGGCATGATGTTTCCTAACAATCTCATTTTCATTTATTTCCTGTTCCCCATTAAGGCAAAATGGTTTGTGTTGATCTTCGGCTTACTTGAATTGGTTTACGGCGTTTTGGGAACTGCAGACGGGGTGGCACATTTCGCGCACTTCGGTGGCATGGTTTTCGGTCTCATCCTTATTCTGCTTTGGCGCAAGCACGAACGTCAGAACAGTCAGCAAAACTATTACAATTTCAACGACAGCAGGGATGTGGATCGATCTCATTGGAGGTGGCCATTCCAAAAGAAGGAAAATGCAACATCCAAAAAATCAAAATATTATGTTTCTACAGAAAGCGGCAGACCCTTGTCGGATGAGGACTTCAATGCTCGCCGCCAAGCGGAAAAAGAACGCATAGACCAAATTTTAGACAAGATTTCCCAAAAAGGCTACGATGCATTGTCAGCTGAGGAGAAAGAGTTGCTGTTCCACTATTCTCAGAAATAATGGCGAAGAAAAAGAGCAATAAGCTGAAAGTTATCGGCAAATTCTTGCTGATTGTGATTACCGTTGTGTCGGTAATTGCCTTGCTTTTCTCTTTTTTTGCCCAGATTACCCCGCCTTCGTTCTCCAATGTCATTGCCTACTGTGGATTGCTTTTCCCCTATCTTTTTATTGTAAACGTTGTTATCACCATCATTTGGCTGATTGTCGATTTCACTTGGGCACTATTTCCAGTTGTAGCTATGTTGTTGAATGTCAATAATATAGATAAGCATTTTCAATTCAGGGGCATCGACAAACCCGAGGTATGTGTCAACTGCCTGAAAGTGATGAGCTACAATGCAAAGGCCTTCAACATTTACAAAAGTGACCAAAGATTGCTGAATCGACAGTTTGTCAGCTTTCTTCAGAACGAAAAACCAGACATTTTGTGCATTCAAGAGTACAGTTATGATGCCAGTGGCAAAACTGGGTTCAACTCCACAGAGGCCATCCTTCAGGCCATGAACGTCAAGGATAACGAGCGCACTCACAAGGTTTTTCTGCCTTTTAAGAACAAGTTAGGGTATCAATTCGGCATGGCCATATTCAGCAAATACCGCATCGTGGACGGCGGGTTTGTGGAGACCTCAGACTCTTCGAGCAACAAATCCATGTATGTGGATATCCGTTACAATGGCGACACGCTGCGAATATACAATATCCATTTGGCTTCCATGCACTTAGACAGCACCGACTATGAGACTGGCAAGGCGATGTGGGCGGGTGTTTACGATTCCTCCTTCAACAATAAAGCGCAGAAATTGACCAAGAAAATCTCCATGGCCTACGTTTTGCGTCAAAAGCAGGCGAAAGCCGTACACGCGCACATTAGCGAATCCCCCTACCCTGTCATCATTTGCGGCGACTTCAATGATTCGCCAGCGTCGTTCAGTTACCATAAGATTCTGAAAGGACTTAGAGATGCTTTCCGTAGCAGCGGAAAAGGTACGGGAACCACATACGTCGGCGGCGATTTCCCTTCTTACCGCATCGACTACATTGCGCACGACAAACAATACAACGATTTCCAATATACCGTTTGCCGCGACCTCACGGTCTCCGACCATTACCCGATTTACACGTATATTTCGATTGTGAAGAAAGATTAGGATTCCACAGTAGAGGCGACTTCTCCTTCGTAGAATCGTGTCACCAGGTGGTCGCCGGGTTGCAATGCACTGGCGTGGGTTACCGCACGACCGTCTTTCAGTGTGATACTGTAACCACGTTTCAGGATGTTTTCGGGACTGAGCAGACGGAGCTTTTCGTCCAGGAACGCACACTCGTCCAAGCACTTGCGCAACAACATTTGACTAGCGCGTGGTAGGCGTTCCTCGAAATCGGACAACTGTCGTTTAGCTCCTTGCAGATGTAGCTGCATCTCTTTTTCCAAATCCTGGGACAAGGATTTTAGTTGGAAATGCTGGTTGATTAACATCTCTTTCGATTTGAATACCAGATCTTTATAGGTTTCGGCCAAACGATTGCGATGTTCGTCGAGAAGTTTCGGCAATTTGTACTGTAATGCTGTTTCGGCGCGTACCAATTCCTGTCCGGTTTCAGCCAGTGTCAGCTGAGCGCGTTGCACGATGCGCGCCATCAGGTCGCCCAGTTGCTCGTCGAAGCGACGGAAGGCGGCCACCAGCGAAAATGCCACATCGGTGGGTGTGATGAAGCTGGCATGTGCCACCATGTCGGCGACCGACTGGTTGGTGGAATGGCCGATGCCCGTGAGTACCGGCAAGGGGAAGGAAGCCACGGCGCGGGTCAACTCGTAGTCGTCGTAGCAGCTCATGCCCACGTCGCCGCCACCGCCGCGCACAATCACCACCACATCGAATTCGTCCGTCCGCTTCCCGATTTTCTCCAACTGTCCGGTGATGCCAGTGATGGCCTTCTCTCCCTGCAAAATAGACGGAAACAGCTCAGTATGAAAACGATAGCCGTACTCATTCTGCTGTAACGTCTGCATGAAATCGCTGTAACCCTTGCTGGTTTCCACCGAAATGACCGCCACGCGTTTCGGTAGCAGAGGCATCGTCAATTCGCGGTTCAGGTCGAAAATCTTCTCCTTTTTCAGACGATCTATCACCTCTTGGCGATTGCGCACCATCTCGCCCAACGTGTAGGTAGGCTCAACATCTTCGATATGCAGGGCCAATCCATGTTTGGGACTGAACTGGATGGTGGCGAGGCAAAGGATGCGGATGTTCTCCTTCAGCGGTTCGCCCGTGATTTGCAGGAAGCGGCGGTTGATGTCCTTGAAGTTGGCCGACCATATCACGGCCCGCATCTCCGTTTTGATGGTATTCCCCTCGCGCTCAACCAGTTCAGGGTAGCAATGCCCGCTGTAAGGATAATAGTTGAGTTTCAGAATTTCGGCTTTGATATAATAAGGACGGGTGTAGGTGCGCTCAATGATCCGATGCAGGCTCATGGCAACATCCGACAGAGAATAGACGGTGTGGTTGTTGAAGGTTTCGCGGTCTTGCATGGGGTAATGGTTATGGGTTATTGAATGTTTATTGTTTAGGGTTTAGAGGGTTAGGGCAAAAGGCAATAGGGAATGGGTGTATTGAGTAGCCATAAGTCATACGTTAAAAGTTAAATGTCATAACTTTATTCATAACATTGTGGCTTTTTATCATGCGGCAAAGATACTATTTTTTTATGAGCGGGACTCCCATAAAATTCGTATTTTTGCCGCAAATTTTTCTCAGGCAATGACTTTCGAAAAGCAACTCTCTCATCCTATTTACGCCTATGTGCAGCAGGCGGCGGACGCGCTTGGCTACGATGCCTACGTGGTCGGTGGCGTGGTGCGCGACTTGATCATGCGTCGCCATAACACCGACATCGACATCGTGACTGTGGGCAGCGGCATTGAGCTGGCCACCCAAACGGCAGCGCTCATCTCGCCTGACCTGCATGTCAACGTCTATCGCAACTTCGGCACCGCACAGTTCAATTTCGAGGGCTGTGTCATCGAGTTCGTGGGCGCGCGCCGCGAATCCTACAACCGCGACTCCCGCAAACCCATCGTGGAGGACGGCACTTTGGAGGACGACCAGCTGCGTCGCGACTTCACCATCAACGCCATGGCTATCGCCCTCAACGGTCCGCACCGCTTCGAGCTGGTGGACCCGTTCAACGGTGTACAAGACATCGCCGACAAAATCATCCGCACGCCCTGCGATCCCGACCGCACCTTTTCCGACGATCCGTTGCGCATGATGCGCGCCGTGCGTTTCGCCTCGCAACTCAACTTCACCATCTACCCCGATACGTTCGAAGCCATCCAACGCAATGCCTCCCGTCTCGAAATCATCTCCGCAGAACGCATCATGGAGGAATTTAACAAGATTCTGCACTGCATTCGCCCTTCCAGAGGCATCAAACTGTTGGATGAAAGCGGATTGCTCAAAGAGTTCCTTCCTGAGATTGTGGCGTTGAAAGGCGTGGAGAGTATCAATGGTAAAGGCCATAAGGACAACTATTTACATACATTGGAAGTGGTGGATAATATCGCCATGAGCTCCACTAACGTATGGCTGGTGTGGGCGGCGTTGCTCCACGATGTTGCCAAGCCCGTGACGAAACGTTACGACCCCATCCACGGATGGTCGTTTCACGGTCATGAAGTGGTGGGCGCGAAAATGGCCTCCAAAATCTTCCACAGATTGCGATTGCCTGTGAATGAAAGACTTAAGTACGTCCAAAAGCTTATAAACCTCCATCTTCGTCCCATCGTTTTAGTGGAGGATAACATCACCGACTCTGCTGTGCGCCGTCTGCTTTTCGAGGCAGGCGATGACATCGATGACCTGATGATGCTTTGTGAGGCCGACATCACCTCCAAAAACTCCGATAAAATCAAACGATACCATAAGAATTTCGAGATTGTACGGCAAAAACTCGTCGAAATCGAAGAAAAAGACCGTCTGCGCAACTGGCAACCGCCCATTGACGGTATGGACATCATGAAAGCCTTCGATCTCAAACCCAGTCGCACCATTGGCGACATCAAAGACGTGGTCTGCAACGCCATTTTGGACGGCGAAATCGAAAACACCCGCGAAGCCGCATATCGTTGCATGATTGAAGCGGGTATCAGCATGGGATTAACTCCAGTCAACACGGAAAATACCCAGGAAAACGAATCATAGAGATGCGCCACGGCACGTCAAAATAAATTATACAATGATGAACAATAGATGCCATAAACTGCCAAAATTCGCCCTTGTTTTCCTCGCTATCGCGATGGTCTTTTTTGTCGGATGCAACGACAAGAAACGGGTGATGGAGAAACCCGACAATCTGATCAACCGCATCACGTTGGTTAACATTTTGGCCGAAAGTTATCTGATAGAGAGTACGTTACAAGTTTCCCCGACTGACACCATCCTTAAGGATGAACTTGCGCGGAGATACTACAAAGAGCTGTTCGATCGCTATCACATCACCCGGGAACAGTTCGAATCCTCCCTTGCCTACTACATCAGCGAGGAAAAATCTGCCGAGAAGTTGCTCAACGACGCTTCCGCGATGATTGTCAACAAGAAGCGAGAAATCATGATACAAGACAGTGTCGTGAACGTCGCCATACAAAACCCATAAAGACCTGGAATCATGCTATTTAAGAATGCTTTCGAACAGCAGCCGTCGCTGCGATTTGTCTATGAGAAACTGCAGTTTTACTCTGGTTTGGGACGGCAGTTTCTGTTAAATCTCCCTTTCTGCACGGATTCCGAATCTTTATCTACAGAGCTGTCTCATTTAGAAGAGTTTATAGCCGTTTGGAAGAGTGAAAGTAACAGAGTCGTCTTCTCGCATCTTTGCCAACAGATCCACCAATTGAACAACATCGCCCCCACCCTGCTCTCTTTGGAAAATGGTGCGGTGTTGGATGATGTGCAACTCTTCGAAATCAAGAAAACGGCCATTCTGACCAAAGCTATTGCTTTAGATGTCAGCAAGTTGAATATTTCATGGCTGTCATACGAGACTATGGACCCCGTCATCAGCATCCTTGACCCCGAACATACGCATATCCCTCATTTCTACGTCTATTCAGCGTATGACGAGGAGTTGGCTTGCCTTCGGGAGAAGATGAAGTCGATGGACAACGCGCAAGACATTGAAACTTACCGTTTTCAGGCACAGCAGGTAGAAGACCGTGTGCGTTTGCAGCTCAGCGAGAAACTGCGTCCCTACCATGCGGCCTTATCCCAAAACCTGCATAGCACTGCCTATTTAGACATGCTCATTGCTAAAGCGAAATTAGCCATTGAATGGAAGGCATGCAAGCCGCAAATCAGTGATTCTCACAATATTGCAAATTTGATTAATCCTGAAGTAGCAGCGGCCTTAATGCAGAAAGGACGGCCATTCCAGCCTGTCAGCATCGCTTTCGGACGCGAAACGGTTCTCATCACGGGCGCAAATATGGCGGGAAAGTCAGTGCTATTACAATCCGTTGCTTTAGCGCAATACCTTTTCCAATTCGGATTCTTCCTCCCTGCGGAATCGGCGCAACTGCCTGTCATGGACGAGGTTATCACCAGTATTGGTGACCGCCAATCTGCACTCAGCGGACTTTCCTCCTTCGCCGTGGAGGTTCTCACTATCGATCGTATCATCAAGACGGCTCGCGAAGGCAAGCGCGTGTTGGCGTTAGTAGATGAGCTGGCGCGCACCACCAACCCCGATGAGGGCAAACGGATGGTCAACGGATTCATCCGCATCTGTCGGAAACTCCATCTCACTGCCATCGTCACTACCCATTACGGAGGTTTAGATGTAAGCTGTAAGCGGCTCAGGGTGAAAGGATTACAGATTCCCGAAGGCGTGGATTCGCTCAGCATCGGACATATCGCCGACTATATGGACTACTCGCTCGTTGAAACCCGTGACGACGATGTCCCGAAAGAGGCATTCACCATTGCGCGGTTGTTACGCGTGGACGAAGCCTTCCTCTCAGAATGTAATTCTGACATGTAGGGACGTAGCGCCACGTCTCTACGGCGACCGTACATATTTGTATTTTGTGTACCTTTGCCGCCGTTTTAAAATAGAAGAGAATGTCATTCACATACCCATTGATGCTGATCGGTCTTGCGGCCATTTTGGTCCCGATCATCATCCATCTTTTCAATTTCAGAAGATATAAGACCGTCCAGTTTTCCAATGTGAAAATGCTGGAGGATATTCAGAAGAAGACGAAACGTGCCTCCCAAGTGCAACAGCTTATTACGTTGTTGCTCAGAATATTAGGGATCGTTTGTCTCGTTTTGGCCTTTGCCCAACCCTACATTCGCGGAGGCAATAAAAACGTCAAGAAGGGCAATGTGGTTTCCATCTTCGTGGACAATTCCTACTCTATGGAAGCCAACAGCAAAAACGGCTCCCGTCTCTATGATGCAGTAGATGCTGCCAAGAATATTGTGCAATCTTTCGGTTTCTCCGACGACTTTGTACTCACCACGCAAGACTTTTCCGGGGAAGAATCGCACATCTTGAACAAAGACCAGATGCTGGATTTGCTTGACCGCATCGCTGTTTCTCCTAATAGCCATTCATTCAAAGAGATACGTACTTTTGAAAACCATACGCTGCAATCTTCTCAAAAAGAGAATATCATCCACTATTATATTTCTGATTTTCAGAAGAACAACTTTGACTTAACCCTTTTGCGTAACGACTCTTCCACCCATATCGGACTGATTCCTACTCCGTCGGAACAGCTTAGTAATGTGGGCATTGACAGTTGTTGGTTCCAAACGCCCGTCTTCAAACTCGACAACACCGTAACGCTCGTGGCACGTATCCACAACTATGGTAGCGAAGAGGTGCAGAAAGTGCCTGTGAAACTGCATGTTAACGATAAACAGAAGGCTATCGCGGCCATCGATATTGCGGCGGGTAACTACATTGACTGCCATCTGACCTATCGCATCGACGAAAAGGGCACGAACTGCGGTAAGGTGAGCATTGAAGACGCACCCATCACCTTCGACGATGAGCTCTATTTCACCTATGAGGTATCGGAAAACAGTACGGTGACCGTCATCTACGACAAAGAGCCAAACCGCTTTTTGACAGCACTTTACGGCAAGGACTCCGTCTTTACGTACCAGCCGATGAACTACCAGCAGATCAACTACACGGATTTGCGACAGAGTGCCGTGGTGGTGCTGAACGAAGTGCCAACCATCTCTTCCGGTCTGGCCGATGAGCTGACCAAGTTTGTGAATGCCGGCGGCACGTTGCTAATCTTCCCATCCACGAAAATGGATAACACCGTCAATAACCTCCTGAAGTCCCTCAACGCGGGAACTTTCGGAAGCGTCGTTGACAAGGCTTTGAAATGCAAATACTTAAACTCTGAGAGTATCTATTTCAAAGGAGCGTTGGAATCGAACGATCCGCGCATGGATATGCCTTCCACGTTGAAACATTACGCGCTGACAAGCGGCAGCAATGGTAGCGAAACCATCATGATGCTGGAGGATAACTCCCCGATGCTGGTCTCCTACCCTGCCGAATCAGGACAAGTGATCTTGTCGGCGGTGGCTATGAACGACGAATGGGGCAATGCACACCGTCATGCGCTCTTCTTCGTGCCGCTGCACAATATCGGCATCATGAATGCTGTGCAGCAGAAACTCTACAACCTCATTGGTGTGGATCAGATGCAGAAGGTTTTGTTGCCTACAGATCGTTCCGACGAGGCTGTTGTGCTCCGTGCGCGTAAAGGCAATGAAGAGTTTATCCCTGAACAACGCCGTTTTGGCAACGAAACGGCCCTTTACTTCCACAACCAAGCGCACACCAGCGACTGGTACGACTTGGTGCGTGGCGGACAAGTACTTGGCACTCTGGCATTTAATCTCAACCGCCGCGAGTCTGACCTAACCTGTTACAACGAAAATGAACTCAAAAAAATCAGCAACGAACTAGGGGATAATATCTCCATCACCAGCGCAGACACCAAAAACATCGCCAAGAGTGTCTCCGACAAGCTGAACGGCAAACCGTTATGGCCGTGGTTCGTTATCCTCTCCCTGCTCTTCTTCCTCGCCGAAATCGCCCTGCTGAGATTCTGGGGGAAGCCGTCGCTGAATGAAGAATAGCTTTTGGCCGTTGGCCTTCGGCTGTTGGCTTGGGGCGTGCACTGGCGAGAGATGGATGCTTTGTTACGACATAGACTTAGACTTAGACTTAGAACTTAAACTTAGACATAGAACTTAGACTTTTGACATATGACTACTCCCTATTGCCTATTCCCTATTCCCTTTAACCATAAACTCTAAACCCTAAACCCTAAACCCTAAACCCAATGAACAACATCACCCACATTGCATTCGACATGGGCGGCGTGGTGCTCCATATAGACCATGAGCAGGCCGTGTCTAGATTTGAAGAAATCGGCGTGGCGGATGCCCGCAAATATCTGGATCCTTATCATCAACAGGGACTCTTCGGCCAGCTGGAAGGCGGACAGATCTCTGCGGAGACGTTTGTTTCTGAGCTGAGTCGCCTCATCGGGAAGCCGCTGACCCACGAACAATGCCTATATGCGTGGCTCGGCTACCTTAAGGACATTCCTCAAAGCCATTTTGACGCGCTCACTCGCCTGCGTAAGGAAGGTTACCGTATCTGTCTGCTCTCCAATACCAACCCCTTCTTCTTCGAATGGGCTGATAGCGAGGCTTTTGACGGACAGGGCAACTCCATCAAACATTACTTCGACAGCCTATATGTCAGCTTCCGATGCAAGCTGCTGAAACCTTCGCGAGAGATATACGAGCATGTGTTGCGCTGCGAGGGCATCCGTCCCGAACAGCTGCTCTTCATCGACGACAGCGAACGCAACACCGAAGCCGCCGCCGCATTGGGCATCCAAACGATACACGTGGAGACGAATGCGGACTGGACGGGGATGGTTTAAGGGTTATGGTATGGTTTAAGGTTAAAGGTTTAGGGTTTAATGGTTTGGAGGTTAAATGATGATAGGCCATTGTAGGGACAAATTATTATTCGCCCCTACAGGATTTTCCCCGCCAAATATTGTGCCGTATAGGATTTTTCGCATTTCACAAGTTCTTCTGGTGTTCCCTCGAACACCACGTTGCCGCCGGCATCGCCGCCTTCGGGACCAAGGTCGATGATCCAGTCGGCGCATTTGATGAGCTCGGTGTTGTGCTCGATCACCAAGACCGTGTTGCCGTGTTCGATCAGTCGGTTGAAGGCATCGAAAAGCTTGTGGATGTCGTGGAAATGCAGCCCCGTGGTCGGCTCGTCGAAGATAAACAGCTTGTGCTGCGTGTCGTCATCCTGCGCCAGAAAGTTGGCCAGCTTCACGCGTTGTGCTTCACCGCCTGAAAGAGTTGATGAGGACTGTCCGAGTACCAAATACTCCAACCCCACGTCCTGTAGTGGTTTTAAGCGACGCAGGATGTTTTGGGTGATGTCGTTCTGGGTCAGATTGCTGAAAAATGTGACCGCTTCGGCCACGGTCATGCTCAGCACATCGTTGATATCCACACCGTTAACTTTAATGTCCAATGCCTCGTCGCGGAAACGTTTGCCTTGACACGACGGACAGACCATCTCCACATCTGCCATGAACTGCATGTTGATGTGGATGATGCCTTCGCCCTCGCATTCCTCGCAACGACCGCCTGCCACGTTGAAGGAGAAGAAGCCTGCCTTGTAGTTGCGCTGTTTGGACAATGGCTGCGCGGCGAAGAGTTCGCGGATGTAGTCGAAAATCTTAAGGTAAGTGGCGGGATTTGAGCGCGAAGAACGCCCGATGGCATCCTGATCGACCATCACCACGCCCGAAACTTTAGAAAAGTCGCCCGTGATATTGCCGCAGTGCCCGGGTCGTAAGTTGCTGTCAGTGAACATCCTTGCGATGCCAGGATAGATAATGTCGGTCACTAGGGAACTCTTGCCCGATCCGCTCACGCCTGTGACCACCGTGAAGCATTCCAACGGGATCTTGACGTCTATGTTCTTCAGATTGTGCTCCCTAGCTCCTTGAACTTCAATATAATTGCGCCATTTGCGACGATATTGCGGAACAGGAATCTGCATTACCTCCATGTCCTTCGCCTCCTCGCAAGGGACCATTCCGCGTAAATAACTGGCTGTCAAGTTCTTTTTCTGTTTCAACAATTTGTCGAAAGTGCCGGAGAAGACCACTTCGCCGCCGAACTGTCCGGCCTTGGGGCCAATGTCCACAATGTAGTCAGCGGCACGGATAATCGCCTCGTCATGTTCCACCACCACCACCGTGTTGCCAATGTCGCGAAGACGTTTCAGCACATTGATAAGATTCTGTGTGTCACGTGGATGTAGTCCGATACTGGGCTCATCCAAGATGTACAGGGAACCCACAAGGCTGCTACCCAACGAGGTGGCGAGGTTAATGCGCTGCGATTCACCTCCCGACAATGTCGCGCAATTGCGGTCGAGTGTCAAATACCCCAACCCTACTTCATCCAACAATCCGATACGGGTTTTCAGTTCGCGCATCAGAATCTTGGCAATCTCTTTCTCGTTATCGTTTTGGTATTCAAAGTTTTCGAAGAAAAGTTTCAGCTCTGAAATGGGCATATTCTGAAGATCGGCAATGGATTTGCCGTTCACCTTCACGTACTGGGCATCCTTGCGCAGTCGCGTTCCTTGGCATTCAGGACAAAGCTCGCGCCCGCGATAACGTGCCTGCATCACGCGGAACTGTATTTTGTAGGTGTTGGCGGCCACAAACTGGAAGAACTGCGTGATACCGTGGACGTTGCGTTTCTCGTCACCGTACCACAAAAGATCGTATTCCTCTTTCGTAAGATTGTCAATAGCCCTGTAAACCGGAAAATCCAGTTTGGAAGCTTCGCGGATGAACTGTCGTTTCCACTCGCCCATCACTTCGCCATGCCAACAGGCCACCGCATCCTCAGCCACCGATAACGAGCGGTCGGGGAAGACGAGATCGTGGTTCACGCCTTCGATCATGCCTGTGCCAGAGCACGTTGGGCATGCGCCGTAAGGATTGTTGAAACTGAACATGTTCACCGTCGGCTCCTCGAAAGTCATGCCATCGGCTTCGAAAAAATTGCTGAACGACCGTTGGGTGATTCTCTCGCCTTCGCGTTGCACCACACACACGCCTTTGCCCTCCGAAAAGGCCACCTGCACAGCATCCGTTACGCGAAGCTGCTGAGCCGCCAGACTGTCGGACTTGAAACGGTCAATCATTAGATGCAACTTGTTAATATCTAGTGCTTTTGTGCTTTTGAGAAGATCGTCGATTTCCACCAGTTGTCTGTCATACACCATGCGGTTGAAACCCTGTTGGAGCAGAATCTGCAACTGTTCCTCCAATGTTCTTCCCGCTGCAATCACCACTGGCGCAAGTACATAGACTCTCTCGCCCGCGGGCGTGTCCATGATGAACTGCATCACGTCTTTCACATCGTGGCGGCGCACCTCTTGTCCGCTGATGGGCGAAATCGTATGTCCGATACGAGCGAAAAGGAGCTTCAGGTATTCGTAAATTTCAGTGACCGTGCCGACGGTGGAGCGCGGATTGCGCGATATAATACGCTGCTCGATGGCGATGGCTGGCGGGATGCCTGTGATGGACTTCACATCGGGTTTTCGCATACGTCCCATGAACTGCCGCGCATAGGAACTGAGACTCTCCACATAGCGCCGTTGTCCTTCGGCATACAGCGTGTCGAAGGCTAACGACGACTTGCCGGATCCTGATAACCCGGTGATTACTACGAACTTATTGCGCGGAATATCCAAATCGATATTCTTCAGGTTGTTGACCTTCGCACCACGGATGGAAATCTTTTTCTCTTTCATAATTAGGCGGCAAAGGTACTATTTTTTTCGTATTTTTGCGGCTGAAATTTTGGCTGTTGGCTATTGGCTATTGGCTGTTAGCTGTTGGCTATTGGTAAACAGCTAACGGATAAAAGCTAAAAGCTAAAAGCAAAAGGCTAAAGGCGGAATACGAAACGAAACATCACGAAGAATGACAAATATACGAATCGAAGACCACTGTTGGCATATTATCCTTAACAGTAACGCGAATGAGAAGAGGTGCGAACGGAATTGGAAGCCGGTTGCAGAGCTGTTAGAACGGCATAACATCCGTTATGAGCTGCATATCGTGCGTACGGCAGGCGAAGGTATTGCTACGGCTAAAGAACTGTGTCAAAATGGGATACGCCATATCGTGGCAGCGGGCGGCGACGGCACTATCAACGAGGTGGTGAACGGCATCTTCATCTCTGGCGTGGATACTCACGAGGTCTATATGGCGGTGCTGCCCCTGGGGCGCGGCAACGACTGGGTGCGTACTCACCACTACCCCAAGACCATCGCAGAAGTCGTAGAATGCTGGCGCAATGGCAATTTCATGCAGCACGACATTGGGAAAGTCACCTCGCAAACCTACTACAAATCCTATATCCGCTATTTCATCAACATTGCCGGTTTCGGATTCGACGCAGATGTCATCTACGACGTGACGAACCATCCGCCGCACTTTTTAGGATTCAACGTCTATGTGCTTTCGTTGCTTAAGACGCTCTTCTCGCACAAGCCCACTGCTGTGCAAGTGACTGCCAAAGAGGATTTTGCATTTGACGGGGAGGTTTTCATGGTCATCGCTGCCATCTGTCAGTACAACGGCGGCGGCATCCGCGAGGCCAAATATGCCATCCCAGACGACGGACTTCTCGATCTTATCGTGGTCCCCAAGATGAGCATCCCGAAAGTGTTAAAGCACATGAAAGACATGACCACGGGCGACCATCTCGACAAAATCAAGGACATCAAGCTCATCAAGACCACCGAGGCGAACATCCGCACCAACGCGATTCTCCGCGCCGAAACCGAAGGAGAACTGCTGGTTACTGGAAATTACCGGATTGAGTTGATGGCGAACGCGCTGAATGTGCTGACTGCTAACTGCTAACTGAGCAACACATCGTGTACTGGCACGTCAAACACTCCCTCCATTGCCTTTACGAGCGCTTCGGAGGGAAGCGTGAAGCCGCTGGGTGCAACGGGATTGACGGTGACCGCCAGTAAATTAGGGCGTTTGAGGACGCAGAGATGACCGCCTTTGCTTAGGAAAAGCCTCAGGTTCATCGGGGTGACGAATATCTTGGTGAAGTCTTTGACGATGATCACTGAGTTCTTCACTTCCGGTTGCATACGCAGGAAATTCAGCATCATGTCGGTGAGGATACCACTGATAAACAGTATGTTACCGTGAGAAAAGAGTTCCGCCTTGTATTTTTCGGACAATAACGATGACGGGATATTCAGCGATTCATAGCCGTCGTCTGTCAATGCGAAAATTCCGTTCTCGATTTGCATAAGTTCTTCGGCGTAAGAGGTCTCATACTCAGGCAGTTTCATCAGGTCGTACAGTTCAGAAGTCTTTTTCACGATGGTGTTAAGATCAGGGGCGAT
This sequence comes from uncultured Bacteroidales bacterium, assembly GCA_946413585.1. Lineage (GTDB taxonomy): Bacteria > Bacteroidota > Bacteroidia > Bacteroidales > WCHB1-69 > F23-D06. Next base: position 3,260 of record CAMKLG010000045.1, on the reverse strand, counting down.
AGCCGCTCCTGTGGAGAGGATCAACCCGTCGGTGATGGCTGGGGAGGCGTGGCTTTTGCGCGACAACGCCCCGTCCACAATGGTGAGATCAACGCCGTACTCCCCCATCCTATCCAGTACCTTGCGCACGCCGCCCGTGGTGGCGGGACCCGACAGAATCACTTTCCCCGCCTGTAACACCCTTGCGGTCACCAAGCGACCCAACGAAGTGCTATCGTCCGACAGATCAAGAATTTCTGAAAGTAGTAACCGCTGTCGATAGTGGTATTCCGATGTTATGAAAATCGTCCCTTCGCAAAGTTCAATCTCCGGTTTCTCGGTTTGCGTCACTTGGTCGGTCTTTTCCCCATCAATACCGATACTGGTCACCGCCACCTTCTTGCCGTGCACTTGCAACTGTTTCAGCAAATAATTGAGCGCAACGGTCTTTCCGGTGTTTTTCGCCATACCGGTGATGGAGAGGGTGCGACATTGGAGAACGTGGTCTATAAAGGACATTGATTATATGAAATTTCAATTAATAAGGTACGGGGTTGCTTAAGGAATGTGGTTTTAATAATTTATCATTTAAGCATTCATCATTAAAGACTCGATTTCCTCCACTTCCACGGGCACGTCTGCCATGAGGTCGATTGGGGTTTCACCAACGACGACATCGGTTTCGATGCGGACGCCGATGCCCTCTTCGGCGATGTAGATGCCTGGTTCGCAACTCAGGACGTTACCTGCTTGGAACACCCAGTGGCGTTCGCCCACGTCGTGCACATCCAAGCCGATGAAATGGCTGGTGTTGTGCATATAGTATTTCTTGAAGCAAGGCATTGCAGGGTCTTGATTGTCAACATCTTCCTGAGTATAAAGGCCGAGCTTTATCAATTCCTCATCCATCCGTTTGAAGACGAAGTCGTTGATTTTGTGAATGGTCATGCCCGGCTTGAAAAGCGGAATCGTTTCTTTATAAATGGAAAGCACTGCTTCGTAAACCGCTTTCTGCCGTGGAGTGAATTTGCCGTTCACGGGAACTGTGCGGGAGCAGTCGCCAGCGTAGTTGGCATACTCTGCACCGAAGTCCATCAGCAACAAATCACCGTCGTTCATCTGCTTGTCGTTCTTGATATAGTGAAGGATGCAGGTGTCTGGTCCAGCGGCGATGATGGGTGCAAAGGAGTGCGTGGTGGCACCGTTGCGAATCACTTCGTAGGTCATCTCCGCTTCAATCTCATATTCGTATTTGCCTGGTCGAATGGCGGTTAGCGCGCGACGGAACATTTTGCCCGTAATCTCGCACGCCTTCTTCATTGCCTTCAGTTCCTCGGGATGCTTGACGTTACGCAGCGGATAGAGAATTGGGGCGAGGCGACGATAATCGTGCAGTGGATAGTCCTTTTTCAACTGCTGGGCAAAACGAATCTCACGGGTCGGAAGTTCCTGTCTGAAACGCGGATCCTCAGGGATATGGAGATAGACGTGCTCTGAATGCACCATCGCGTCGTTCAAAACGGCATCGAAATCCTCCGTGAACATCACGGTTTGCACACCAGAGAGCTTTTTAGCATCCTCTTTGGAAAGTCGATGCCCGAACCATACGATTTTCTCTGGCGAGGGATTCTTGATGAACAGTACTTCGCGGTAAGCGGGTGTGGGGTGCCACGGAGCCAGCATCAGAATGGTCTCCTCCTGGTCAATACCGCAAAGATAGAGCAGGTCGGAATTCTGCCGGAAGGGATGCGTGGTGTCACCGCAACGCGGATATTCGTCATGTGAAACGAGCAGTGCCACAGAGTTTTCCGCCATTTCGCCAATCACATTGCGACGATTGCGGGTATAAAATTCAGCTGATAAAGGTTGATAACGCATATTCAAAATTTTAACTATTTTCCATTCAAAACTAACCTCGTTTGCGGCTCACGGCTAACAACGAGGCAAAAACTAACAGTCCATTCACAATCAGCAGCTCATAACCGAACTTGTAACCGTTAAGCCAATCCACTGAGTGCGAGGACAATACGTAGCAGAAGGCAGGTATTGCGAGGGCGATTACCGGCACCATGAAACGCATTTTTTGCGGAATTTCACGATGGGTAAACATACCGAATGCGAACAATCCGAGAATCGGACCGTAGGTATAAGATGCCACCATGAAGATGATGCGGATGAGTGCGTCGTTATGGTGGTTTGCCACGATGATGATGACGATCAGGAACAACATCGAGATAATCAGATGCACGATTCTGCGCACGTTAATCTGCTGTTTCTCAGAAGGAAAGCGTTGTTCGATGTTGAGCAAATCGTAGCAAACTGTCGTAGTGAGTGCCGTGAAGGTGCCGTCGGCGCTGGAAAAACCGGCGGAAATCAACCCGAAAACGAAAACCAGTGCCCCAACCTTACCCAAGTAGTTGAAGGCAATTTCGGGATAGATTCGGTCGGTCGGGAACTGGCTGACATCCACACCGTTATGCTGAGCGAAGACCAATAGCATACCCCCTAATAGCAAAAACAGAATGTTCACAATCACCAAAATAACGGTGAACGAGAATATATTGCGCTGCGACTCTCGTAACGACTTGCAAGACAAGTTTTTCTGCATCATATCCTGATCCAAACCGGTCATGGAAATCGTGATGAACATACCGCCGATAATCTGCTTCACGAAGTAGCTGTTGTTGCGCCAATCGGTGTTGAAAACAGTACGGCAGTCGGTGCCGTCTTTGCCAACCGTAGCCATCTGCGCCCATATATCGCTGAAAGATCCCTCCATATTCTTCATGATGACCACAATCGTAATCACCAGTGCACCAATGAGAAAGGTCGTCTGCAGCATATCTGTCCAAACTACCGTTTTGATGCCTCCACGGAAGGTGTAGAGCAATATAATGGCAATCATGACAATGGCGGTGGCCCAAATCGGGATGTTCCAGCCATCGAAGACAAATATCTGTAACACAAAGATTACCAAATACATGCGTAACGCAGAACCCAACAATCGCGATAGGAAAAAGAAGAGAGCACCGGTTTTATGTGCCTCCCCTCCTATCCTCTTGCCTAGGTATTCGTAAATGGAAGTCACGTTTAGTCGGTAATACAAGGGCAAAAGCAGCAATGCGATGACCAAATAGCCAAGAATGTAGCCCAAGACCACCCCGAAATAGGTGAATTGGGTGGTATATACGTCGCCAGGCACGGACATGAATGTCACGCCCGACAGCGAACTGCCAATCATGCCGTAAGCCACCACAAACCAGGGTGACTTACGGTTTCCT
>CAMKLG010000044.1 GCA_946413585.1 uncultured Bacteroidales bacterium | reverse complement strand
TAGGTGATGAACGCCTTGAAGGTGTAGCTGGTGCCAGGAGTCAACGTGGTAAGGTCAGCGGTGAAGGTGTTGCCCGTGCCCGTACCTGCGATTTGCGTGTAGGTACCGCCCGTGGTGGTCTTCCACTCGAAGCCATTGGCCGAGATGGTCACGTTGTCAGGATTCGTGATGGTAGCGTTCAGGGTAGCAGCCGTCTGTCCAATTCCAGTTGCAGCGTTGGTGGCAACCGTCGGGTTGGTGATGACAGGACCACTGCCGCTACAATCCGTCGTGAAGGTGTAGGTGGAGTAGGTGTTCATGCTGTCATGGGAGAAAATTACCGTGCCGTTAGGAGCGATGATAGAGAATCCAGCTTCGTAGGCGTAGCCGCCTTCTGTCCAGATGAGAGAGGTGGACATGTTGTCACAAAGACTTACTTCCACAGTATCGACAGAACCGTTGCCGGAAGCATAATGGTTGGTGGCTTCCAAAACGGCCACAGAGGCACCGTTTTGTACTACCGTGAGATAACCATCGTTCCAGCCGTCACCGTATGCGTCGGTAAGGATGAAGGTGTAAGTACAAGCGTCTGTAGCTTCGCAGGTCAGCGTGGTGAAGGAGCCCGTCTCGTACATGGACACGTCATCACCACCGCAAGCAGCCTGTACGCGTACGTCGTACGTGGTGGAGCTGGTCAAACCAGTGAACTGGTAGCTCGGAGTGTTCGTCGTGACGGTAGTCCAAGTAGCATCGGTTGACTCTTTGTATTCAAAATTCCAGGAGGTCTCTTCGTCACCAGCTGTCCAAGCAACGTCAGCAGAAGTGGTGGTCACGTTGGAAACCGTCAGGTTGGTCGGCTTGGGACAAGAGAGTTCAGAAAGGGCCACATTGTAAATGACAGCACCGGGTTGCTCGCCGAGACCGCTGTCGTTTTTCCAAACGAACACAAGCTTAGCCGTGGAGTTGGCATCAGGAGTGGTGTTCGGGTTGGGCATGGTGGTCTCAATGTGCAGAACACTGTCATTGGTGAGGTTTATCTTATAGGCGTATGTAGTGTTGCCAGTGCTTGACAGATACTCCGTGAAGTCCACTGCATTTGTGCTGTAAGATTTATCAGCATAGGCGGGTACAGTAGTAGCGTTTGCCGGGAATTCTTCGGTTGCAGGAGCGAAGAATACCTTCAGATAATCATAAGAACTCTCACCACCGCATTTCAAATCGAAACTGATGCTGAATTCAGGGGCGTCGCCAATCGTGAACAGTTTCTCGGAAGAGACAACAGAAGTGCTAGAGACAGAATAACCAGCAGTGGTGCCGTCGTTGGTGATGAACATGGCACTCTCTTCATTGTCGCTACCTATTGTCCAGTAGTTGGCGCAAGTTCCGTTGTTGAACAACCAAGCTACATCTGATCCATCTTCAAAGTCTGTGCTGTAGGGGATGGATGCCGCTACCATCAAAGTGGAGAAGCTAGCCTGATCGGACATGCTTTCGCTTCCGTCGCTACAATTGTTGGAGACTTTCCAGAAATAGGTGGTGGACGGCGTAAGATTGTCGAGTGTATAGACACCGTTGGTCAGGTCGATGTGCTCTTCCACACTCCACTCGTTGTCGGCTGCACTCTTGTAATACAAATTGAAATCGTTGTCTGAAGAGTTCCATGTCAAATCAACAGAAGTGGTGGTAGCATCCACTACGGCCAATCCCGTGGGTTCCAAACAAGCAGGAATGTTAAGCACGGTTACGTCGTCTAACCAGTAATAATAGTAGGAGCTATTGGAGTTTTGACGGAATGCGATGTAGTTGTCCGTGCCAGTCATCGCCACAGAATCCAAATCCACAATGTATTGCGTCCAGTCGGTGGTTGCGGGCTGGATAATGGCTACGGACTCAAAGGTGCTCATGTCGTTCGGATTGCTGACCACACCCACTTCGAAGGTGCCTGAAGAGGTGGTGCTTTCCGCTTTCAGCATGAATTTCACACGCAGGGTGTTGATTTCATCCGCGAACAGAGGCATCACAGCCGTTGTGGGAGTGGAGGTCAGTGACTGGAAGTACAAGCTGTTAGGACCGGAGTGGTAGTAATTTGAAGTGACATAAGGTGCGTTGCTGTAAGTGATTGGGAAGGTCCAGCAGTCAGGTCTCACTGAGGTGGATGCCGTATAAGCATCGAAGTTCTCTGTCCAAGGAAGAACTGAAATGATGTCGCATGCGGTGACGAAAGACAAAGCCGTTGACCAGTTAGAGTAACTGTTGTCTCCACAAACGGTTCTGACATATACGGTGTAGTGGGTTGCGTCAACTAAATCATCTACCGTGAACTCAGTGTCAGAAATCAAGTCGGTGATTGATGCATTGTCAGGGGTCTCAGAACCTGTACAAATAGCATATTCCCAAGCGTAATCAGACTCTGTGGCAGGATTGAAAGCGATAGTGGCAGAGGTTGTAGTGACATTAGTGGTGTGCAGAGCGTAGGGGCTGCCACATTCGCCAGCGGTGATTACGATAGAGTCGATAACGGCTGCAGGGTCATTGCCGACGGAGTAATCATTGTGCCATAAGAAGTAAATACGTTGAGTGGAATTAGCGTAAGAAGCAGGGAAGGTGTAGGTAAGATGCTGCCAACCGCTCTGTCCGTTAAGAGTGGATCCGATTTGGATGCTACCTGTTGGCTGGGCGCTGGAACCAGCGGTTATAATATTGGGTGCGCCAATATAGACCTTAAGATAGTCGCAGCAAGATTCGCCGTTTGCTTTCCACTTGATATCAACCGTGAACTCAGCGCCATTGCCGAATTGGAAATCGCGGAAAGCCCATACGTCGCTGCTGGAGTTGTTCGAATAGCTTTCGCTTGTACCCGTGTTGGAGATGAAAAGGACACTGTCGGTCTCTTCGGTGGGTTGAGCAATATACCATGCATTGGTTGCTGTGTCGTTGACAAGCCCCCAAGCGGCATTCTCTTCAGCATCTTCGAAGCCGTAGATGTAAGGAATCGCTGCTGGAGCGCCAGGTAAAGTGACAAAGCTTATCGGAGCAGTCCAATCGCTGTAATCATCAGCGCCACAAACCGTTCTGACGCTTACACTGTAGGTAGTGTTGGCATCCAAATTCTGCAAGGTGAAAGTGTTGGTGGTGACATCTTCAGGGGTGGCCTGCTCTGGATCGAAATTGCTTGCGGGACCGAAAGCCACTTGCCATGCCGACTGATCCATATCGTTCCATGTAATGGTGGCCTCATCAGCAGAGATGGTAGCAATAGTCACGCCGTTAGGACGGAAACATGTAGGCATCTCGATCACGGAAACATTACCGACGTGGAGGTCGTTGTCGCCGCCAGTTGCGGTGGATTCACCATAAAAAGCAAAACGAATAACGGGGTTATCCAGATATTGAGACAACGGGATGATGACTTCAGTAGGAGTGTTCGGGATTTGGTTATAGACATTCTGTGAACCCGCGTTGTCCCAAAGCATGAAGTTGGCGGTATCCCAAGTGTTGCCTAAGTCAGTGCTGAACAAGACCATAAATTTGTCATCAGTCTGTGCGGTGATATCTTCGATAGGATCTTCGTTGGCGTAGTCGGTCAAAGCCATTTCGAATTTCAAAACCGGGGCGGAAAGTTCGCTGATGTCAATAGCGGGAGATACCAGCCAGTAGCTGCAGTCCGTGCCATAGATGTTCACTTTGGGATGGCCGAGCGGGAAGACATTTTCGCTGGAAAAATACCAACCGCCTGAGTTCGGGGTCAAAGTTCCGCCAGCCAGCACATTGCTTACTAAACCGCTGAATCTTTCCCAACATGCAGACGGATCGGTGTTGAAACCTGCGAAATTCTCTGTGTAGGGGGCGAGGACGGCAGCACAAGCGGTGCGGACAGTCACGGTAGCTGACCAGTCGCCATATTCCTCAGAACCACAAACGGTGCGGACAGAGATACTGTACCAAGTGTCAGGTGTCAGGTTGAGGAACGTGTAAGTCGTGTCGGTAATCGTCTCCAACACCGTGTCGGTAGCAGACATGATTCTAACTTCCCATTGATCGTCTAATTCCGTTGCCGGAGAGAAATGGAAGGTGTAGCTGTCTGATGAAATGCTGTCCGTGGTGAGCGCGAATGGAGTACCGCAAGTGGCTCCTATGATAGAGATGTTATCAACGGCAACAGGAGGCTGGGTGCCACCACTGCTGTCATTTCTCCAGTAGAAAATAATCTTCTTGGAAGTGTTTGAGACATTCTCCAAAATAACATCCCCGTGTTGCCATCCATTGGAAGAAGTGGCATGATTGAGCAATGCGATGCCGGTCGGGTTGCCTGAAGTAGGGATGGAAGCTGAACCATCTGCCAGATAAACGGAAAAATAGTCGTAAAAATTGCTGTAAGAGTTTTCTCCTTGTACGTTCCAATCAAAAGAAAGGTGCCATTCCACAGGGTCGTCGCCGAAAATAACATCCAATACCGCGTAAGAGTTAGAAGCATCGGTAATACTATAATTGTTGGAAGTGCCTCCGTCGTTGGAAATGTAGAGGGAATGCACGGAAGGGTCGTTGGGATCATCGCCAGGAGTACCCGTAGCCGCACCAATATGCCAACCATTAGAACCATTGTTAAAGAATGAAAAATCCGTAATTAGTTCAGGATCGGTCTCGAAATCTTCAGAATAAGGAAGATCAATAGGAGTGTTCAATGTGTTGAAAATGAACACAGATGTCCAAGCGGTAGGATTGTTGTCGCTGCAAATAGCATTGACTCTCGCTTGATAAGTGCTGCCAAGGGCCAAATTTGTGATTGTAGTGGTAGTGCTCGTTGAGGACACTTCTTCCGCATCATTGTCCCAGTCAGTCTGGCTGGCCAACATATATTGCAAAGTATAGGAGCTGGCATCATCGCTGCCTACCCAACTAATCGTGGCATCGGTAGTGGTAACACTAGGTACCGTTACATTTTGAGGTTTCGCACAAAGCGGAGGAGTTCCGTATTTAAATGTGGTTTTAGGGATGAAATTACGATAGTAGGGCGTAATGTTGCTTACGCCAGAGGCATCATATCCTTGTACACTGGCGTTGTTGGCACCAATACCATAAAAATAACAGGAACTATAAGTGCCTGTGTTTACAGAGGCTATTTCCAGAAGCAGATTGCCGCCGTTGTAGGAATAAGAGGTGGTAAACTCAATTCCCATCATGCCTGCGTCTATACTCAATTGTCCGGTATAGACGGTTGTTGCATTTGCGTCCTGAATGAACGCTTCTGAAGAGAATACAGAATCTGAAACTTCGGTGAGTTTCACCGTGAATTCGCAACCCCATGCGGATGACGGAATTGAGGACAGATAGAAAGTCATCGAGTTGATGGCCCATCCGTTCATGTCGGTCAGCATGGACGCAGGATAAATGGTCTGCGAACACACGTAGTCATCGACATAAAAGCCATAGACGGGCACATAACCGTTTGTCTCTGTGCCATCTGCCACTGTCAATGTCAATGTGGTCTGCGCCGACAGCTTGAGGCCTCCCAGCCCCATCATTACTGTCAACAAAATCAATAAAAACTTTTTCATACTTTAAATTTATTAGTGAATGAATTTGGATTAATCACTTTTATCTTTTTTCTTAAAACAGGACTGCAAAAATATGAAAAATAAATATACGTCTTGAACTGTTGAAAACTTGTGAATAAAAAAAGGCCGCCCCGAAATTCCAGAACGGCCTTTGCTTGATTTAAGCTTGAGGGTTGAAGGTTGAGGGCTTAGAGTTTAAGGGCAATCTCTAAACCTTAAACCTTAAACTCTAAACTATCTCTTCACGAAACGTTTCGTCACCACACCCTGTTCGGTTGTCACGCGCACGAAATACATGCCGTTGGCCAGACCGGAAACGTTGATTCGGGTCAGGTTGTCGATCACGTTAACCGTGTTGATCAGTTTGCCATAGACATCGTAAACCTCCATGCCGATCACGTTCACGTCGCCGTCAACGCGGACATCGACGAACTCCTTGGCAGGATTCGGGTAGAGGGTCACGTTGCTTTCGAGGTAGCTGTTGAGGTTCGTGGTGGTTGCCTCGATGGAAGAAGACCATTCGCTCTCGTTGCCTTCCTCACAAACGGCCTGCACCCGGATTTGATAGGTGGTCAGCGGGGTGAGGTTGGTAATCGTGTAAGAGTTCGTGGTAGCAGTTGCGGAAGCCAAGGTGCCGCCAATAGGACCGTACTGGAGATTCCATCTCAACACAGCAGCGTTGTCCCAAGTGACGGTGATGCTCTCAGACTGAACGTTTGTTGCGGTCAAGCCGGTAGGAGCGTCGCAAGGTTCAACAGGTTCTGCCTCCGTCGTGAAGGTCTTGTCCTGACCGTAATGCGTGCCATTAGCGGTGGTCACGAATGCACGATAGGTGTAGGTCGTGGTGGCGTTGAGGCCAGTGAGGTTGTAGGCCATCGTGGCACCCGTAGCGTTCACCGTGGTGTAGGTGGAAGCGCTGGCAGCTTTCCATTCGAAACCTTGAGCCGTGATGGTCACGTTGTCGGGGTTAGCGACAGAACCGTTCAGCGTAGCAGCGTTGTAGGTAACGTTGGTAGCGTCAGCTGTGGTAGCAGAAGGCTCGGTCGGTTGACCTTGTTGCTGCGTCGTGAAGGTCAGCTCGTCGCCATAAACGGTGTTGCCGTTGTAGGTGATGAACGCCTTGAAGGTGTAGCTGGTGCCAGGAGTCAATGTGGTAAGGTTAGCGGTGAAGGTGTTGCCCGTGCCCGTACCTGCGATTTGCGTGTAGGTGCCGCCCGTGGTGGTCTTCCATTCGAAGCCCTTCGCCGTGATGGTCACGTTGTCAGGATTGGTGATGGTAGCGTTCAAAGTAGCAGCCGTTTGTCCGATTCCAGTTGCAGCGTTGGTGGCAACGGTCGGGTTAATGATCACAGGACCGGAGCTAACACCATTCACAGTGATGTCGTCCAAATCAACTCCATAACCATACGTAGCATAGCCTTCGAAAGCAAGTTGGTAGGTAGCAGAAGGATTCGGCAAAGCAATGGAATCAAAGGTCCAAGCAGTCAGAGAAGTGGTGTATTGTTCCAATTGAGTCCATTGAGCTGTAGGAGAGGTACGATAATAAACCGTCAACTGATCTTGGTCGGAAGTCCACGCGGGTTGAGCGTGCCAGAAGGTCACGTAAACGTCCGTCATATTACTGAGGTCAAAAATCGGAGAGACCAACTTGGTCGTATAATCTGAGGAGGTGAAGAGGTAAGCATTGTAGCTACCACCATGAGCAGCAGTAATAGCAGAACTGCTATGACCACCATTTTGGAACTGCCAATCAAGAGAACCTGAGACATATTCTTGACTCCAACATGCAGGCATGCTGCCACCGGCCTCAAAGCCTTCGGTGTATGGGAATGCGGTGACCACATCACAAGAAGTTGAGGCTACCAGCGCAGAGCTCCATGCACTGCTTTCCGTATTTGAGCACATTGCACGCACATAGAATTCATACGAAGTAGCAGCGTTCAAATTAGAAACCGTGAACGGGTTAGAGTTAGCCGTAACGACATCGGCAGTAGCGCCATCAGGATCGAAGCCAGGAGTACCGTAAGCAATCTCCCAAGAAGAAATATCATCGGTGGATTCCCAAGTGAGGGTAATTGAAGACGTTGTGGCTGACATAGCCGCCAAATGTGTCGGTTTAGGACAAGAAGGCAATTCCTCAAGAACGAGATCGTCAAGATAACAAGCGCTTGCAGAACCTGTACAATAGTAATAGATTGCCACGTAAGCACCCGTGCCTGAATAGTTGAAGAGAGGAACTTCAAACGGCTCAAATTGACTGGTCACCGTGTGGGTAATGGTATCTACAGCCACGAATGTGCTTATATCTTGAGGATCAGTCATCACACCTATCACATAAGACGGAGCAGAGAGAGAGGTGCATCTTGACATGAAGGAGAGTTGCAATGTGTTCACTGGGTGGACTGTAGGATCCACAGGAGGAAGCACAACCATGTTGTTAGTACTTGTAGAGCTGTAGAAATACAGAGAAGCATTGCCACTGTTGTGATAAGAGGTGCTTATGTAAGGAGTAGTAGAATTATATGTGCTATTGCGGGTCCAGCAGTTCGGGAGTGTTCCGGAACCGGTAGGCACGTTGTCAAAATTCTGAGTATAAGGAATCTCAATTGCTCCACATTGTGTAGTGAACGACGACAAACTACTTGCCAATTCTTCGCCATCACTACATATACCTACCACATACCAATCATAATCACTAGCGGCCAGGATGTTCGTAAGTTCATAGGTGGTTTGTGTAATACCCAGTATAGAATCGTATGTACTGCTACTTGTGGGTTTATAATAAAGGGTGAAATCAGTAGCCGTAGAAGTCCAAGAAAGGGTAGCGCTGGAGGTTGTGATATTGTCTGCACTCAACTGAGCGGGACGCGTACATGAATGCAATGAAGACGAGTCAGCTCTGACAGAAATATTATCGATAATAGCGCCAGGAGCTGTACCACTGCTTGCATCGTTGTTCCAGTAGAACACCAAATAAGCTTCTGAACCAGGAGCAGGATTGAACAACTTACCGGCAATGTGCACCGTCTGATTTCCAGTAAGATTGAAAATGCTAGGATAGTTTGCAGACAAGCTACCTGTGGATTGAGCATCGTAAGGCAAGAAGTTGAAAGCATATAAGTTAGAAGTGTAATTGCCAAGATGACCTTCGGTGGTACGAGAGCTAAATGCACCGGAAGCAATCGTCTCGGTTGTAGGTATGAGGAGAACCTTGATATAGTCGAATGATGACTCACCACCTACATTCACATCGAAGCTGACACATACGGAATCTTCCATACCCATCGTGAACAGTTTCTGTGCATAGACACTAGATGCAGATGAAATTGCGTATGAGAAGGAGGTAGGGCTGTTGGACACAAAGAGCTTATTATCTGTGCCTGCGCCAGGACCGATACGCCATTTGTTCGTAGCACCGCCGCTCACCATCATCCAAGCTGCGTCAGAGCCTTCTTCAAAATCAGTTGCATACGGCAGATCCACAGCTACCATATCCGTATTCACCTCAACACTATTCAGAGCCCAGCCACTGATGTCATCAGGACCGCAAACGGATTGCACATAAAATTCATACTGTGTACCGCTTTCCAGCCCCGTTATAGTATAAGGATTGTTTGTCACTTCGACCGTGGTACCTTGACCGTGAGCAAAGCCGCCAAGACCATATTCGATGTTCCAGCTCGTTGCACTGCCAACTTCTGTCCATTGCAAAGTCACACTACTAGCATCGTGATCGGCAACCTCAAAACCTTCCGGACGAGGACAAGTGTTGGACACCAATGAAATGTCATCCAAGTTACCATAATTGTATCCAGAAGCAGGTTTCTTAGCCAACAACACGATACGGTTACCCGTTCCGGTGTAGCCCGCGAACTCAACACTCTTGAATGCATAAGAGGTGGAGGACATGGTAAGGGTGTCAATAGCCTCAAAGGTGGAGATATCCGTACCTTCTGTGATACCTACAATCAACTGGAAGGTATAAGAAGTGGAGTATGCTCTCATGAAGAACTCTAATGCGATATTCTCAAACGAGAGAGCAGAAAGATCGATTTCAGGCAAGAAAGCATACTGGTCTGAATACGTTGAACTGGTATAGGTGTAGAAAGCAAGGGAATAGTTTCCAGAATGAGCGTATGAAGAGCTATAATAGACATACGGATAAGCTGAATAGGATGTACCCGTGTTGCGATAATCCCAACAATTCGGAACATTATTATTACCTGTAGAACTATTAGTCGTATGCGTATAGTTGTCGAAATCCATTGAATACGGCAGTGTTTCAAAAGGCGTACAAGCCGTGTAGAACGTGGTGGACATCACAACGCTGCTCTCACCGTTGCTGCAAGATGCTTTCACAAACACATCGTATTGAGTATTACTGGTAAGGTCGGTCAAGACCACAGAATCACTGTACACAGGTGTAAAATCAGCATCCTCCAGGATAGCCGGGTTGATCGTGCCAGCAAGAGCATAGACAATCATCCATTCGGTTTCGTCACCACCAGGAGTCCAAGATATGGTGGCTTCATTTGCCGTAATGTTCGTAGCTTCGAGGTTCTCCACATGCTGACATTGCGGGATAAAGTCAATCATGACGTCATCCACCCACATATAGGAAGTGATCCAACTCGGGATGCGGAACGCCACATAGCGACCGTCGCCGGTATAGTTGTTCGTTTTAACCTCGGCCATCTCCCAGTTGTTAATTTCACTAGGAGTGAAGCTGCCAAGCAATTGGAAGGTGGAATAATCGTTAGGATCGGTCATGATACCGACTTCAATAAAATAGCTTGCCGTGGATTTTCTAGCTTGGAAAGTAACCAACAGACTATCCATCTGCACGTCGTCTTCGAAACGAGGGGTAGCCGCATAGCAATATGTGGTAGAGGTACCATAGAAATAGAGTGAGTTCATGCCACTCACCGACTGTGTGCTCACCACATAAGGATAGCTTGAGCTGTTGTTGGTACCACGAGACCAGCAATTTACGAAATTAGCGTAGGTGGTACCTCCTGTAGTGTTCTCGAAATTCTCAGTGAAAGGAACAGAGACGTTTGCACAAGTAGTGGAAATGGTCAAGCTGACCCATTCGCTATATTCGCCGCCGCAGTCGGAACGCATCTCCACGAGGTATTCCGTGGAAGCTTCCAAATTGTCGATGGTATAAGGAGAAGCATTCACTGTGGTGGTATTCCAATCGGTCTCACCAGCAGCCTTGTAGCGCAATTCCCAAGCAGACTCGCTCAAACCAGGGATCCAGCTTAATGTGATGCTCTCGTCATCAGCGGTTTGGTTATAAATGCTGGGAGCCGCACAGGTCACAGGAATCGTCTGTTCGCAAGTGAAGAACTTGACGGAAGGACGGTTGGAATATAATGTACCCGTTCCAGGAGCTGCAGGATCGTAATTCTGAGAGTCACTACGAGTATATAACACCGCATTCGTCTTGGTATGAGCACCAAAAATATAGGAAGAGCTGTTATAATCATTAGAATTATCATCCACAATGACTACCAAGTTATCGGTACCATTGTAACTGAAGAAGTTATCCAGTTCAAACACGTTCCAACCTTGTGAACAGTTGAGATCGCCATGATAAACAAGTTGTGCACTTGAAATAGGTGTCCAATCTGTCGTGCTAGAGAATGTACTGTCAGAACGATGAGCAAGATAGATATCCACATCCACTTTGTCTGTCATGGCTGTAGCATAATTGTATTTGAACGCCAAAGCCGTGATGACTGTAGGAGTGTGGGCAGGGTTGATTTCGTCAGCTGTGTAAATTTGCTGTGAATAGGTGTATTTGTAGAGGTTGTTCACGGGAACATAATAGGTCGTGACAGAATCGCCACCCACAATTGCAGTACCCACTGTGTCTGGGTCTTGACAAGCCATGTACACAGATGTACTGAAGGAAGTTGTCAAGGTATCGGCATTACCTTCCAAGCAGTTGGAATACAAGCGCACTTGATAGACGGTGCCTTGGGTCAATCCTGAAATCATAGCGGTAGTCTCGCCAGTGATGATAGGAGTCCAAGCTTCCATGTCTTCTTCCGTGTATTCCAAGGTGTAATCTTCCACAGCGACAGGAGCTGCAGTCCAAGAGACAATTGCAGACGTACCCGTGACATTGGAGACGGTCAAACCAGAAGGTGAAGAGCATGTAGCCACATCCAGTTTCACATCGTCAAGATATAAATAGTTGGCAGCGCCTTGCGGCATATAGAATACCAAATAAGAAGTTCCTTCCGTTTGTGCAGGCACAACGACCTGGAACTCGTACCATGTGCTGGCGTTAGCAAGATCGGTAGGATAGAAGGACTTCAACACAGTTAACGTGTTCATATTGTCAGGATCCGTCATCACACCCACATCCAATCTACCGTATGAGCTGGAAGTCTTTAATAATTTGAACGTGAGAATATAATCTCCCTCACCTTGACTTAGATCAAGGCCTTGGCTTGCTGCCATACAGTAAGTGGTGGAAGAGGCGTAGAAATAGAGACTACTTGTGCCAGATGCGTGATTAGTGGTGCTCACGTACGGATATTGAGTAGAATAGTTGGTGCGACGTGTCCAACATCCAGGGAAGAAGGCAGCACCCGTACCGCCCAGACCTTCGAAACCTTCTTCGTAAGGAAGTTCATCTACAGGCAGGCACTTGGTTCTCACAGATACAGGACCAGCCCATTCACTGTAGTCGGAGCCACAGACACTGCGCACATATACTTGGTAGTCGGTATTAGCAGTAAGGCCATCCAACACCGTGTGAGTAAGTGGAGTGCTTTCAATCGTGGCCGTTTCCATAGCTGCGCCGGCAGGGCTCAGAACAGCCAATTCGTATCCAGCCGCCGGGTTCATCACCGTCCAGCTGATATTGGCGCTGTTGTCAGAGACGTTGGAAACCGTAAGGTTTGTAGGTGTGCTACAACTCGGGACTTCTTTCAGCACCACATTGTCAATGTACATATAGTTGGAACCTTCCGCAGGAACACGAATTGCAATATATTCGCCAGTGCCTGTATAGTTATTGAAATAGACATTGAAATCCATCCAAGTGCTGACGACAAAGTCATCATGATTGAAGCTCTTTACGACAGTGAAGGTTGTTTCGTCCGCAGGATCGGTCATCACACCCACATCGAAACGACCGTAGGTATTCGTCGTACTGGTGATATAAGCTTTGAGAGAAAGCATCATCTCCGTGATATTCAAACTGTTGACATCAATCTGCGGCAAAGCCACGTAAGACCAAGTAGAAGTTGCGCCATAGAAATACAACGAACCAATACCAGAAGCTCTTTGAGTGCTGCTAATGTAAGGATAAGCTGTTGAGGTGTAGTTGGTACGATGTGTCATACATTCGGTATGCATACCAGAAGCAGGAGTTCCATACGAATCAAAATATTCCTCGTACGGAAGTGAAGTGATCATGTCGCAGTTCATGCCCAAATTATAAGACATCCATCTGGACTTCTCCGTTGAGCTACAGACGCTGCGAATATAGAAAGTATAAGGTTGGTTGGTCGCCACGTCTGTGAAGGTATATTCCATATCGTTCACAGTGATGGCAGACAAGTTAGGATCACCGTAGAAAGGAATCAACGCCACCTCGTAAGTGCCGGATTCATTCTCATCCGCCCATGTCAAGGTAAAAACGCCAGGGATGGAATCGTAAAAATGAGTAAGGGTCGGGGCTGGACAGCTGTGACCGGTGACATGGATATTGTCGATAGCCACAGGGGGATTATTACCAACAATGGCATTGTTCACCCAAGTAAAATAGAGACGCATTGTGTTGCCGCTCCAAGTGGAATCTAACACCAGATTCGTATGTTTCCATTCAGGGGTCAAACCGAGAGAGCCATTGCCATTCACTGTCAGATATACACTGTTTGCCGGTGCTGACACCGTTCCTGTGGTGTTCGGAGTGACGATAGCTGGTTCACGGCCAATATACAAGCGGAAGTAGTCCGTAGCTTGTTGACCCATCGCTTTCCAGTCGAATTCAATCGCATAGTTGTCGTAACCAGGGGTCAAATAAATATCACGCACTGCATAAACCACTGCTGCGCTGTCATAATAATAGGCATTGTGTTCACCATCGTTGGTAATCATCATCCCCGCGGTGCCGCCGATGCCATTTGCATCGCCCACCATCCAGTAGTTGGCAGCCTCGCCATTGTAGAATGCCCAATTAGCGTTCTCGGTAGCATCCTCAAAATCGCAATTGTAAGGCAACGTGGCAGGATCAGCAGGCAAGGTCATGGAAGTGACGGTCTTGGTAGCAGACGTAAGGCCGTTGGAACAGCCTGCCGTAACGCTAAAAGAGTAGAGCGTGTTAGGGTTCAAACCATTAACCGTGTAAATGGTATCAGACAAAGAGATAGTCGTCACATTGTCAGTGTCATCCACGGGATGATAAGTAAGAGTCCAAGCATTTTGACTTTCATCTGAAATGAATGAAAGGGTGATGCTGCTCGTTGTATTTTGAGAAGCTGTGAGAGATTTCACTGATTTGCAAAATTCTCCATTGGGGCTAATGGTAAGTTGCAAGTTAGGACGATTGCCAGAAAGTGAACCCGTATTTGTACCCGGATGATTTGCATAACTAACATCTGAGTCACTTTGACGATACAAACAAGTGTTCGAAACTGAGGTATAGTAGAATTTCAAGCCACTGCAATATTCAGGCATCGTTTTACTGGTCACGATCACCAAATTTTCCGATCCGTCATAGGGGAACGGTGAGTCCAATTGGAAAGTCAACCAACCTGTAGTGCTAGGAACAGCCATACTAGTGGTAGAATAGACCTCAGTGAGTTCCGACATCGGAAGCCAACTGGAATTGGTAGCGTTCACATCGTCAGAAGTAGTACCCAAATAGATCGTCAAGGTAGTGAACTCGTAGGAGCCACTCGATGGAACTTCTGACACATTGAAGCTGAGTGAGGTAATGAAACCCGCTTCATCGATTTCAGATGCAGGGTATATCATCTGCACCCATGAATTTTTGTAAAAATTGTCGAAAGGCGTGGAATAGGTCGTTGACGTTCCCGTGCCAATCGTAATGGTTGTCTCTTGCGAGAAACCACTTATGCCCATTGTCAGGAGCATAAGGCAAAAAAGTAGAAACTTTTTCATAACGTTAATATTTTAAGTTAGACATAAATTTCAAATTCAAAATTTTATGCAGTTTAAGCTATAAAAATTGAAGCCGTAAAAATAAACAAACATTCTTTTTTGTATCCTCTGTTACAAAAAAAATTATCATCAGTTATCAACAATCGTTTGTTACTGTCTTTCAGAAAATTGCGTGCCGACCACCCTGTTTTCCATCTTCAACACGCCCATTTTTTAACATATTTTCAGTAGGGAAAATGGGAAAAATGAGGGGAGAAATGCCGCAAAAACAAAATTCCATGATGACAGAATTATCCAACAACCATCACAGCGGTGACACCCTGTCTATGGCTGTACACTAGCCGCTATCAAGCCGTGCTCGGGACTTCCTCCTGTTATCATGAATTATGGATAAAAAAAGATAGAGCCGCCATATTATGACGACCCCACTCCACACCAATCGCAAAAAACAGAGATAGTCAGAAGGTCTTTGGCTTTTTGGGCGAAGTCATCGTGAAAGTATCCTCTCCGCTGAGTTTCAGCACATAAAGACCACATCCCTGTGCGTATGTGTCAGCCCCGTCATCGTACTTGATGGCGGCAACGGCCACACGAAGTTCCTTGTCAGCGAAATCGGGGTACCACTCCTTACAATGTTTCATTTGGCTGAGAAAATAGTCTATGTCATGTCTTCCGCAGCGGGTCTTCACCTCGACAATCACCGCCACGGAGGTGTCGCACAGCGCAACGTCAATCTCCATCGCATCCTGACCATCGACCTTGACCTTGTGGACACCCTCGTAAACACGATCTATCTGTATGCCCTCTTTCTTAAAGAGCTTATATGCTGCCGGTTTACACAAAGCCTCCACCAGCCGACCCCACTGAGTGGTGAAGACCTTCTTCATGTCTTTGATCGCCTTGTTGGTGTCGGCACTGATCTTGTCCAAACGTTCATTGGCGGCTTTCATTTCAGCCTGCCATTTCGCCTCGCGTTCCGCTTGTTCTTTACGGAATCGTTCGTCCCGCTCATCAATGCGACGGCCATTCTCTCTTACGGATTCCAGCAATGCCCCGAAGTCCGGGTATTGCGGTGTGATTGTTTCTACGTTATTCATCTTTTTACAAGTTTAGATTTAGAATATTTTTCAGCCGCAAAAATACACTTTTTTCAATACGTCCCGAAAATAAAATTAAAATATTTTTTACGAAGCGTTATTTTACAATTAATTGTTAAAATTAACAATCACAAAGCTATTCATACAAAAAAATTATCTTGGGATATTTAGATTTGAGTAAATTTGCCGCGCTGAACCCCGGACAGATAAAAGACATGCAATTCACTGACAGACAGGAGAAATGGGGCTACACCTTAGCCAATGTCGGGCGGATGGAGCTGCAGGATTTGTCGCAGGAGGACGAGGTCTTCCGCAGCGTGTTCGAGGACAGCATGCACCAAAAGCTGACCAAAATGGGAAAGGAAGAGTACAAGAAGAGCGTCTTGGAATACGAGGACGTGCAGGTGGCTGTCCGTTACGCCCGCGAGCTGGGAATTGAGGAAGGCCGTGCGGAAGGTCTTGAGCAGGGACGCGAACAAGGTCTTGAGCAGGGACGCGAGGAAGGTCTTGAGCAGGGACGCGAGCAAGGACGCGAACAGGGAATACAGCAGGGCGAAATTAACGCCAAGCTGCTCCTCGCCCGCAACATGCTTGCCGAAGGCCTGGAGCCGGCAACAGTGGCGAAAATCTCTGGGTTAACGGAAGAGGAGATCGCCAACATGGCAGGGGAATGATCCCCCTACCCTGTATTCAGCATTGAGAAAAGGGCGGCTCCGCACCGGAGCCGCCCTGATTTGTCCGTTAAGCCCCACATACGCCCCGCGCTAATCGCGGAGGCGACGGACACATAGGCCAAGCTTTCGGCCATCACGCGCACACCGGCTCAGGGACAAGTTTCGCGCAACGATCAATAATGTCTTTAGCATATTCAAAGCCCTTGTCGCAAACACTTTTGTCCTTTGTGCCATCGTAACCCATGGTGAGATGCATAAGGCCATAACCTATATTCATGGAATTCAGCAGCTTTTTGTCGCGCTTGGCAACAGCCGCTTTGTACTTGTCTATTGACGGACGGCCCTTGCCCTTGCATACGCCAAACGCCGCATCAAGGGCAATCAGACATCCCTTCCAAAGGATGTCCCCTGCCGTTTTGACGTACTTGCTGTCAGTGTAACTTCTCAGCTCCTGATCATAGTCGGCTTTCTTGATAACCTCTTCGGCGTTGGCCACATATCTCCGGGCCTCTTCTATGGGATCTTTCTTTTCCATTCTCTTTGAGCTTTTTGGGTTAGGTTAACAGATTCATTTTTCAGCCGCAAAAATACACTTTTTCCAATACGTCCCGACAATTAAATTAAAATATTTTTTACGAAGCGTTATTTTACAATTAATTGTTAAAATTAACAATCACAATAAACCGGCGAGACCCACACTACGCGATGCGCAAATCGGCGGCAAGTCGGCTTTGGCTCCTCGTAAGCCATCCACAACGACACAGAAACGGGCAAAAATAACGATAGCACGGTTCCGAAGGGTGTCGCAGAACCGACTGCGGAACCACCACATTATGACCATCCCACAATAGAAACACGATGAGAGAACACCCATATTCTGCATTATTCATTCCGGCAGCCCGCACACCTGACGGCGTGCGTACCTGCCGCCGAAGCGCATTCGCTACCGAGCCCCACAGTCCTAACGGACTGTCTTCCCGCAGCTTCCCGCAGCGGAAGATTTCGGTGCGGATGACTTGCGGACGGCTGTTGGCTGTTGGCTAACCGCCTAACCCAACAAACAGCAAGCACCAAGGCGCCCCGGAATGGGACGGCCTTGTTTGTTGACGGTGGCAAGGGAACCAATGGTAATAACGGCGGCAATGGAGTAAACGGGATTAATGGGATCAACGGGATCAACGGGATTGATGGGAACGTCGGGGACAACGGGAACAACGGGGGCGATGGGTGCGATGGTAGAGACAACGCATGCGTTGTCTCTACGTCATACGATCCCCCATCATAATACGATCACCCATCATGATCCAATCATCCGTCGTCATCATCCAATTACCCGTCATCATTACATAATTCCTCATCACCACCATCCAATCACCCGTCGTCATCATCCAATTCCCTATCATAAAACGATCCCCATCATCAACCGATTCCCCATAACCATCATCCAATCCCCCGTAACCATTATCCAATCCTCCATCATAATACGATCCCCCTTCATCACCCTTTCTCTTTCCAAGGTACGGCTTCGCCGTGATATTTGCGTCACTACCCCGGCCTCCGGCCACCAGTTCTACCCTGACTTCGCCACATGCATCGGTAATACACTTGTAACGATTTTATAGTAAACACTTTGAGATCTTACACACCATGCTTTGTGGTACGCAAAGACGAAGTCAAGAAAAAGAAAGGGGCCACCCACATGGGCAGTCCCTTCTTGCATATTTCTGATTCTCAGCTATTAGTTAATCACGCACACAACGAAGAGCATACGCACTATACTTAGGAGCACTGCTCATAGCCACGTCAGCACTGTTATAACTTATTCTATAGAAATCAGCATTAGCATCACTACTGGCATAACTAGTCCAATAGTATGCATTAATAAAAAGATTTTGGTAGTTTAGTTGAGTGCCAAGTGCAGCAAAACCCAAAGAGTTGCGTTCCACATTTCTGTAATCACCCGGGGTATTTTTTGGTACTGAGTTGTAAGATAAATTATAATCAGGCTTCCAACTGCAACCAGCAGCCAATTGTGCTGTATTTCCAACTTCGCCAGCCATAACACTCCACTCGGCAGAGCTTGGCACATGCCAGCCCTTCGGACAAATACCTTGAACATGGGACGGAATAGTTTCGGATGAGCTTGCACCGTTCATTACGGCTCTCCAATTGTATAAATATCCATACGGGTCAGCACTAACGCTTCCAGCAAGTTCGTACCAATACGCATTACTTGCATCCGATGAAGTAGAGGATGTACCCTGTGTTATGGTTGTGCCATCCGGATTTGTTTTAGTACGGAGGTTTTCAGCCATCCAACATTGGGAACCAATCTCCACCACATCGTACGTGTTTCCTTCTATATCTTCAACCGTGGTAACCTTGCCCTCGGAATTGATGGTTTCCAAACCGCCGCCAGTAGTAGAATTATATGTAGAAGTGTTCGTGTGAGGAGTCGCCACGCTACACGGATGTGTAACGGTATCAACCATCGAAAAAGTACGGATGACGTTACAACCAGAAGAAGAGGTGGTCGTCACAGTATAGATTCCGGGTGAAGTGTACGTGTGAGAAAAATGTTCACTCGTAATATTTGTACTGGTACCATCTCCCCAAGAAATAGTACTAACCCATGCAAATCTAGAATTATTTTTATTGATTTCAACGTTTGAATTAATCGTAAGACCTTCACTACACATTCCCAAGTATATCGCATCACCCCCACTTTCTATCGTAGTTGAAGCCGTTTTGCTAACATCAAAACTCTCAGTATTATGTGTGGCAGTGCAAGAGACCGTGTAGGTTGCAGCACTGGTGTATGTAATGGTAGCGGTGTTGGAAGTTGGAGTTCCGGAAATGGTTCCGCCACTGCAACTCCAATTATACGTGTAGTCGCTAGCATCACCGTAGGAAGGCGTTGCGGTGTAGGTCACCGTCTGGCTGCTGGCACCACACATCTTGATGGTGGCTGCTCTGTCACTCGTAATGTTCAGCGACCTGCTCAGTGTTTTGAAGCTCACTTGGTAACCATACGACGTGCCCTCACTGTTTGTGGCATAGGCTCGTACATAATAGGTTGTATTGGCTGTGAGACCAGTGATGTTGCTGGTGAAACCGCCCGTGCCGTCACCGTCGGTAGTATGGCTGTCGAAAACGGTCGGATTTTGCGAAGTACTCCAGCATACGCCGCGAGCGGTCACGGTGGCACCTCCGTCATCGGCGACGAAGCCGCAACAAGTGGCCGTGGTAGCGGTGATACCGCTTACAGCAGCAGTAGCACCGGCACCAGCCACACCAACTTCAATATCGTCAATAAGCAGATTTGACTGTTGTTGACCGTTGTAATGAATGAAGGCCAGGCGAATGGTTCGGCCAGCATAAGAGCTCAGATCAACAGTAGCCTGATTATAATTTTTGTAAGAGTAATGACTAAGCACCAAATCGCTGAAGTCATTGACAGTTGAAGCACTAGCATTGCCAACTTTTACCAAGAAATTCTCATAATAATAGGGGTCTATACCGCTGTACCAGAAAGTCAGAACTGATGAATCACCTAAGGGAAGGGTGATATCTGGAGTAATCAGGTAATTGTCAGGGTACACTGGTCCATCATCATCAAAAGAAGCTGACGCAGCACAAGCATTACCACTGTGGGGTATAGACGGGAATCGATACCAATTTTTACCATCGCCATCGTTGTCAATGGTCGTCCATGTGGAAGGAAGTGTCGAACCCTCAAAACCTTCCTTCAATGCAAGGAACTCAGATGCCGTGCTTACCACAGGAGGAAACTTCGGATTCGGCGTAACGTAGGTCACTTCTGCACCGTAAGCGGTACCCTCACTATTAGTGGCATAGGCCCTCACATAGTAGGTGGTGCCAGGGGTGAGGCTTCCGGTAACGGTGAACTCTCCAATGCCCGTGCCGCTGTCGGCTGTGTGGTCGGAACTGGTGGTGGGCTGAGACGTAGTACCCCAGCACACGCCACGTTCAGTCACGTTTGCGCCGCCGTCAGAAACCACATTAGCTGCCATGCTGACACTAGCACCACCCGTATTGGTTATAGACACAGGGGAGACAGTGGGCAGATAGGTATGTCCCGTTGAACAGTCGAGGACGCAGCGTACCGACAGACCGTTCGTTTTGTCGATGGCAGTCGCATCCACATAGGGATTTTCGGTATAGAACTCTTTAGCCTGGACATATTTTTCCTCATATACTGTGGCTGTTCTGAAAATGGCCATACCAACTGCGTAACCCTGATCTATATGACCAAGTGCTGCATTAACATGCCATGTACCGGCGGGCAATACTGAGAATCCGGTATTGTTAGTGGTGACGGAAGAACATGCACTCCAAGCGCCTGCGCCCCAGTCTTCCGTAGAGACCAAAGATTTTGCAATATATGAAGGATTATTGTCACATACATTGTCACTGTTAGAAGCGACGAAAGTGGTCAGTTGCGTCCATTCGGCATCGCTCGGCAAGTGCCATCCATCGGGGCAAACGCCTTGCACGCCACTCGGATTGGCCGAGGAAGAGGCACTGCCATGCATTGCGGCATCCCAGTTGTATAAGTAGCCGTATGTGTTGAGATTATTATCCGGCGCATAACGACGAGCACCAGTTTGATTAGCCAGTCCTAGTCCGCCAACTGGAATTTCGGTTCCGTCAGCAAAATGGGTGGTGCGCAGGTTCTGTTTCATCCAGCACTGGCTGCCAAGCAGCAATGTGGCGTAGTCATTGCCATCAATGTCGTAGAGCGTGCTGCCGCAGGTGAATGACGGAGTGGTAAAATCTTTCACCTCGCCGTAGGCCGTATCCACCTCATTGTATGCGAAAGCGCGCACGTAATACTGGGTACAAGGAACCAAGCGGGTCAAGTTGCATGTGAAACTGCCCATACCCGTGCCACTCATCACGGAATCCACACCGTCAGCACCGAGTTCCAGATTCGAATTGGAGGTGGAATACACCACTCCGCGTTTCGTCTCCGGAACGCCACCGTCGGAGATCACTGTACCATATGCTTTGGCCGTGGTAGCCGTAATCGTGTTCACGCTGTCTGTGGTCACCTCCGGTTCGGTTGCCTGGAGGCGGAGACCCATGTAGAATGTACATCCGCCCTTACTGGTTACGGTGATGGTAATGGTATCAGCAACGGAATAAGTGTGTGTGGCGGAAGTGCCGCTGAAAGGAACAGGCAAGCTGTCTGTATCCCACTGGATAGTTGCCGTGTTCGTAATATTCGTCAATTCCACTGTCAAGCCGTTGACGTTTGCAGTGAAAGAAGGTATGGCGTCGTCCACAGTCACCATAGTGGTGACCGTATCCGTCACGAAGGTGCTGTCCGAGCGGGTAGCGATACATACTACCTTATAAGTGCCTTCCTCTTTTACATTTAATGTAAGCACCGCACCTGTCACTGCGGAGGAATCTGTACCGTTCACATTCCATGCAAGCGTGTAGTCGCTGCTGCTGCAGTTGTGGAAGGTGGCCGTGTAGGTCACGGATTTGGTGGAGCCGGCACAGACGGTATCTTTCTGCGGGCCAGACACAGTGAGGGCGGGTTGCAGCTTTTCAATCTCTTTGGCGAGGGAATCGTTCGCGCGCTCCAATCTATCCAGTCTGGCCAAAATGCTTATGATCAGGTCGCATTCAGCAAGGCTGTCGCAGGTCGGCACCTTTATATCAATAGTTTGACCTGTTGCCTGGTTTGCGGTGAAAGTTCCGACAGTGGTCCCGTTCTTCTGGATGGTGAGTGTCGCGTCGTTCACCGTAGGAATCTCAGGTTTGTTCTCAATCTTTGACGGTCCTTCGGTTGCGTTCCAGTCCGCATTGACCTGAGCAGGAATAGTGATGCGCCCGTTCGTCTTTTGATTGGCCGTGAACTTCACCGAGTCAACAGTACCGTACGAGATGGTCAACGTGCCGTTGCCGATGCTGTCGTGGATGGACCTGACCACTTGTGTGGAATCCATATAGTGCTTTAGAGAGTCAACTAACGCCCCGTGCACTGTCGAGCTGTCACTGCGAATCTTGGTTGCCAAAACCAGGCTGTCCGCCGACACGTGCGCGTTCACCTTCTGGATGCTGTCGCGCATGTCCTTGATGACTCCGCATTTCACAATGCTGTCGCAAAGGGCATCCGCCTGGAGATAATGCCCCAGCGTGTCGTTCAGTTTTTCAATGCCGACATAGTGGGTCAACGAGTCTCTCAGGGCGTTGGTCGTCGCATATTTCGTGTGCAGCGTGTCGAACACCATCCGCGTGCTGTCGCTGATCCAGCCCGTCACGCAGGACTTCACGCTGTCGCAAACATGATTCAACAGCGTGTCCATACGGGTGGCGAGAGCGGTGCTGTCGGTAAAAATCCGGGTCGCCAAGATCAAACTATCAGAGTGGATCTTGCCTGCCAAGGCGGTGCTGTCGATGTGGATCTTCGTCCGTATCACAACAAGACTGTCGTGAATGTTGTGGCGGGATAT
>CAMKLG010000043.1 GCA_946413585.1 uncultured Bacteroidales bacterium | reverse complement strand
CAATCAAATTTTGAGCTGCAAAAATACATTTTTTTATTTGCCCTAAGTCATTGTGACTAAAAAATCGTACCTTTGCCCCCTGAAAATCCGAGACGCGGCATGCCACGTCTCTACAAGGGTAAAACTCCGATTATGCTGCAAACCGAACGCCACTTTTTCGCCCCTGGGCGCGTGAACCTCATCGGCGACCACACCGACTACAACGGCGGGCTTGTCTTCCCCGCCGCGCTCAATATGGGTACGTATCTCGCTGTGAAACAATACGATGATGCGGATTCCTGCCGTTTTGTCTCCGAAAACGATTCGGCGGAATTTCTGATTCGTAAGGAGGAACTGTCGCAGAAGCGGAAGATCTGGGTGGATTACCCGATCGGCGTGGTCAAGGAGTTCACCGACAGGGGATTTCCCGTGAGCGGCCTCCAGTTCCACTACCGCGGCGACCTGCCCATCGGGGCCGCGCTCTCCTCCTCCGCCTCCATCGAGATGGTGACCGCTGTGGCTCTCAACGCCTTGAACGGCAGTCCGTTCACGATGCTGGAGCTCGTGCAGATGGCACAACACGCGGAGAACGACTTCGTGGGGATGAACTGCGGCATCATGGATCAGTTTGCCTCGGGATTCGGGAAGAAGGATTGTGCTATCGCGTTGGATTGCAACACGTTGGCGTACGAGCACGTGCCGTTGGAGATGCGCGGGCTGAAGTTCGTCATTGCCAACACGAACAAGAAACGCGGTCTCGTGGATTCGGCCTACAACCAGCGGCGCAGCGAGTGCCAGCAGGCGTTGGAGATCATTCGTGCGCATCGGCCAGTCGATTGTCTCTGTCAACTCACGATGGATCAGTTTGATACGGTTGCGACATACCTTGCGGGCAACGTACTTAAGCGGGCGCGGCACGCGGTGCGCGAGAACGAGAACGTGCGCGAGGCCGTCACCGCGCTCAAGGTCGGCGACATGGTCCGCTTCGGACAGCTGATGAACGCCTCGCACGCCACCCTGCGCGACGACTACGAGGTCACCTGTCCCGAACTGGACTTCTTGGCCGAACGGGCGCAGCAGTTCCCCGGCGTGCTCGGCAGCCGCATGACCGGCGCGGGCTTCGGTGGCTGCACCGTGACATTGATTGCGGAAAATCAGGTGGAGGCGTTTGTCGAAACCCTCGGCAAGGCATACGAGAAAAGATTCGGCTTGCGTGCGGATTTCTATGTGGCGGAGATCGGCGACGGAGCTGGTGGGGTTATGAATGCAGAATTATGAATGAAAATAATCGACATACAATGAAACATTTTAACATAAAAAGCCAGCATTGCTGCGGTGGGTGCTATCGGCGAAAGCGCTGCGGCCGATGGTGGCGGCGAACACCCATTGCATGATTTTTCTCATCATTTTTTTTGTTTAAAGAGTTATACTTGTTTATTGCCTTTACGCAGAACGCTAACCAAGGGGAACGAGTCGAAATCATGGCATCCACGGTCTGTATAGGAGGTGCCGGGGAAGAGTGCGGCAAATTCCTGATGGATGGCGGTGGCCAACCTGTCGCTCTTAAACGGCTGCACGAGCCTCATGCGGATGACGCCCTTATACTCGCTGGCCAGGATCCACAGCGGATAGGAATAGGATCCGGCACTGATGCCCACGGTCTTCACCTGCTGCGCTGCGGCTTCGCCGAAGTCGAGATGCCCTGCGTAGGATAAGCCGTAAGTATTGTTGGCTGAATCTTTCTTTCTTCCGCTCTTGACGACCTGGGGCGACGTCAGCCGAATGGGCATGGGCGCGGAGAAAAACTGGTCGAAGTCGGACCGCAGCCCGGCTACCGTTGCATATAGGTTCTCCGGCCTGGTCTGCACGTTCAACTCCATGCGCAGCCGCCTTGCCCTTTCACCTACAGACAGACGGTCGGTCTCTGTTGTATAAGGGAGTGAAAAGGGGATTGCGGCATTGCCGCCGGACTCGAAGTGGAACACCGGACGCAGGTCGATGGGAACGTAGCAAACTATCTCCTTCTGCCCCACGTCGTAGCACTGGCAGATGGCCCGGCATATAACGGCGTTCAGGGCTGGCACCACAGAGCTGCCGTTCTCCCGGGCAAAGGCAAGAATCGGCTTGAGTGGCAGGTCGATGTCGATGATGCGCTGCCGTGTGGTTCTGCTGCTGAACAGTTTTTCTGGCAGATGGAAAATGTCGTGCTCCTGCGGGATGAACTTACCCTCAGGTTCTCCAGGTGCGCCTCCTTGCAGGATGTGCTCGTGGCATGGGAAAGTGTCAATGCTGTCAGCAGCAGGCGGGTTGTCACCATCCATGCCACAATAGAACGACAGGACGGTATTGAGGAAGGCGCAGATAGACCGCATGTCGGCAATTCCGTGGAACACATGGAGCGTGAAGTGCCTCTCGCCGTAAGACACATAGAGCATAAGGGACTCTGTCTCTTTGGTGCCAAGGCGCCGAGGCTTTCCATCCTCCTTTACCACCGCGACCTGCTCCACCTCGATGGTCTCCACGAGGAATCTCCGGTTCACGATGACCGGGCGAACCCTGAAATTCCGGTGTATCCTCAGAGCGCTTAGCACTGCCGCCCGCAGATCATCGGGGCGCACGTCTTGCATCAACTCACATTCCACCTCTATCACCGTGGCCCGTTTGCCGGAACGACTCCAGTAGAATGTCTCATCAAAGAAATACAGTTTCTCCATATTATTCGTTCTTGTTCATAATTATCTTCTATCACCACGTCATGGCATCATCTTCATCATTCTTATGGGGAATCTCTATTTTTACCATTTTCGCGCCATACCTCCAGACCATGCGAGGTCCGTTGAACAAAATCTGAAAATATGACGCTGCAAACCTTAGATTTGCAGCCGCAAAAATAAACAAAAAAAAGGATACATCAAACTGACTTTAAAATGGAAAGAAAAAGAAAGGGAGACAATAAGTTACAATACGCTCTAATCGACACGGCCATCGTCTGCCACCTCCCATATCCCTTGTGAATTTTATCTTTGCGGACTACTATCACAAATAATATAAACAAGAGGACAATGGGTTGCGAGAAATTTTCACCATAAAAAGTTCATCTGTCGCAAGTTGACCGAAACGGGGATTTCGGGTGTCGTTTTCAGCGGATTTTAGCTCATAAGAAGCTGTTAATCAGAAAGAAATAATTAGAAGTCCCCATAAGACTGAACGTGTTGCCGTAGATCGCAATGTGGGTGTCTTCCCATCGTTGGAAAAAGTGCGACGCAACAGTAATTATTCGTTGGAAAAAATGTAGCGACAGAGTGTTTTTTCGTTTGAAAAAGTGTATTTTTGCCGCGTGAAAAATACCGCTATGCTATGTTAAAGAGAAGAATATCAGATATTTTGGAAAAATAAAACCTAAAAAATCGTACCTTTGCCCCCTGAAAATCCGAGACGCGGCATGCCACGTCTCTACAAGGGTAAAACTCCGATTATGCTGCAAACCGAACGCCACTTTTTCGCCCCTGGGCGCGTGAACCTCATCGGCGACCACACCGACTACAACGGCGGGCTTGTCTTCCCCGCCGCGCTCAATATGGGTACGTATCTCGCTGTGAAACAATACGATGATGCGGATTCCTGCCGTTTTGTCTCCGAAAACGATTCGGCGGAATTTCTGATTCGTAAGGAGGAACTGTCGCAGAAGCGGAAGATCTGGGTGGATTACCCGATCGGCGTGGTCAAGGAGTTCACCGACAGGGGATTTCCCGTGAGCGGCCTCCAGTTCCACTACCGCGGCGACCTGCCCATCGGGGCCGCGCTCTCCTCCTCCGCCTCCATCGAGATGGTGACCGCTGTGGCTCTCAACGCCTTGAACGGCAGTCCGTTCACGATGCTGGAGCTCGTGCAGATGGCACAACACGCGGAGAACGACTTCGTGGGGATGAACTGCGGCATCATGGACCAGTTCGCCTCGGGATTCGGGAAGAAAGACTGTGCTATCGCGTTGGACTGCAACACGTTGGAGTACGAGCATGTGCCGTTGGAGATGCACGGGCTGAAGTTCGTCATCGCCAACACCAACAAGAAACGCGGACTCGTGGATTCGGCCTACAACCAGCGACGCAGCGAATGCCAGCAGGCGTTGGAGCTTATCCGTGCGCACCGACCGGTCGATTGTCTTTGCCAACTCACGATGGATCAGTTTGATACATTTGCGCCATATCTTACGGGCAATGTGCTCAAGCGGGCCCGGCACGCGGTGCGCGAGAACGAGAACGTGCGCGAGGCCGTCACCGCGCTCAAGGTCGGCGACATGGTCCGCTTCGGACAGCTGATGAACGCCTCGCACGCCACCCTGCGCGACGACTACGAGGTCACCTGTCCCGAACTGGACTTCTTGGCCGAACGGGCGCAGCAGTTCCCCGGCGTGCTCGGCAGCCGCATGACCGGCGCGGGCTTCGGCGGCTGCACAGTAACGTTAATCTCTGACGATCAAGTAAATGCGTTTATCGAAAGTCTCGGCCGCGCGTACGAAGAGCGTTTCGGCTTGCGTGCGGATTTCTATGTGGCGGAGATCGGCGACGGAGCAAGGGAAGTTAGAAGTTAATAGTATATCAATAGTATATAGTTATGTGGAAAACAGTTATTTACGTCGTCCTGCTTTTAATTGGAATGGTAGGCTTTGCCTATTTTCTCTATGTCGAAATCCGCAATAATAAACTTCGGGAAGAGGGCAAAGAAGTCCGGACAAAATCATATCTCATAGCCATAGGCATTCCAGTCCGCCGTATCGCCAAGCGTTAGTGTGACAATTCTCTATGAATAAGTATTTTAGTACAATGAAAATAATTAGCATTATCTTGGCGGGGGCGATTTGGCTGCTGACCGCTGCAACGCATCAGATTTCGGCGCAGGAGTTGTTCAACGGCGTGGTCACCTACAAAATGTCAATGAATGGTGCGGCGGCACAGACATATACGGTATATTACCGCGGCCACGACCAGATGACCGACATGCCACACAACAAAATTCGGACGCTCTATCTCTCCGGAGAGAAGAAAATGTATAGTATCATGAGCATGATGGGCAAACCCATTGTAAGCAGTTTCGATTTCGATGCAGAGATTCTGTCAGGTGAAATGTTTGATGAATCGATTCCCACTGAGGATATTGCGGGTCATCATTGTCTTCGCATCACCACTGATAGCGACAACGGGGCAATGGTGGGGAAGGTCACCATTTGGCTTGACACCTCCTATCACATTGCGTCCCAATATGGTCTCGGTTTGCCCGTGCGCACCGTAACGCGGATGGAGATGAAAGGGCTGATGATGGAGACCGTCAGCGAGTTGGTGTCCGTGGTGGCGGGTGAGGTCGATGACGCGCTGTTTGCCGTCCCTGGTAAAGAGGGTTCTATATGGATGAGTATCGATGCCGACGGCAATCCCGTGATTAGCGGCGACACCACAGGACTTTATGCCCCAGTGTATTCCGAACGGATTGAAGAGGTGGATTCCGCCGGTTTCCGCAAGGCAATTGCGAAAGGCAAGACAGTCTGCATGTTCTCCGCCGTTTGGTGCGGTCCCTGCCGACTGATGTACCCGCGGTTGGAGAATGTGGCCAAACAGCTTGGCAAAGGTTACCGTTTCATTAAGGTGGATATCGACCGCTGTCGCGCCATCGCCCAAGAATACGACTGCATGACCATCCCGGTCGTCATTCTTTTCGAAGACGGCAAGGAGCTACGCCGCATCACCTCGGCTGCTTACGGCGAAGAGGATATCTTGAAGTTTGCGGAAGGCCGGTAGCGCATGAGGAGACTGCTACGTGCCATCATTATAGTTTGTTCCCTATTGCATAATAAATCTTGTTTTTACCATCTAAATGATAAACAAATGAACAGAAACATATTTCCGTATCGAATCGTATTCATGATACTGTGCTTTTTTGTCTTGATGCCCGTCGTGAGGGCTGCGGGACCGAAAAAGCCACTCAAGTGTGTCGCGCCTGCTTACCTGAAACCAGGCGACAAGGTGGCGCTCATCTCCCCATCGTACTATTGCTCGATGGAGACGGCTTTCCAAGCGGCTGACACACTGCGCAGTTGGGGGTACGAGCCGGTCACCGGGCCGAATGTCGGCAAACAGTTCTTGGAACACTATGCCGGAACCGTGGAAGAGCGGCTTTCCGACCTCCGCTGGGCACTTAACGACCCCGACATCAAGGCCATTCTCTGTCTGCGCGGCGGCTATGGCACCTTGCAGTTGGTGGAAGATTTGCCCTTAAAGGAACTTGCAGCCTCCCCGAAATGGCTGATTGGCTACAGTGATATTACCACGCTTCTCAGTATGGATGCTTGCGCGGGTGTGATGGGTATTCACGGCGTGATGGGCTGCAACATTGCCAAGCCAGACAGTACAGGACAATCTTGCCCGTTGTTGCGCGATTTGCTCAAAGGTAACGTGCCGCGCTACGAATTGCCCGCCCACAAAGAGAACATCCAGGGTAGGGCGACGGGCACCCTTGTGGGCGGCAATCTCGCCACTTTTGCCCCGCTGCTTTGCTCTCAGGTCAACGAAATCGGTCAATCCGACATTATCCTCTTTGTGGAAGAGGTAGAAGAAACACACCATAACATTGACCGCCTTTTTAACATGTTGAAAATAAGCGGTGTGCTTGCCCATTGCAAAGGTATCATCTTGGGCGATTTCACCGATTGTGAAAACGATGTCGGCTATGAAAGCGTGGAGACGATGCTGCGCGAGTACATAGCGCCCTACAACATCCCGTTGCTTTGCGGTTTTCCCGCCGGCCACGAAAAAGTGAACCTGCCGCTCGTGATAGGCGCGCCTGTCACTATGGATGTACGTTCGGACGGTGCTACCCTTACTTTCGACATTCCGGGTGAACAACAAATGGTGCGAGCTGAAAGACTGTCTGTTCCTATGACAGTTGAAATGGCGCAGAACACCAGCCATGTTCCCCTAAAGCACCCATTTTTATTGATTGTCCTGATTCTTGGAATCATTTCAGGAATGGCATGTTTTTCAGGAAGATGTCTAAAATCCTAAGATGATCATCAATAAATTTTATACTGATAAACAGTAGTTCTCCAATGACGTATGCGATGCATCCTACATCATACGTCACCCAATCGTTTTCGCAATCTTCTCAATGTTCAAACTCCGCGCCGAAGCGTCGATGATGTCTTTGTAGATGCCGCCCTTCTTGTAGATTTCGTCGGGGTCGCCGTCCTCCTCCACGCGGCCGTCCTTGAGGGCGTAGATGTAGTCGGCGTCGATGATCTGCGAGATGCTGTGGGAGATGATGATGACGGTGCGGTCCTGCTTGATGGCGTCGATGCTGTTCTTGATCTGCTCGGTGGCGATGGCGTCCAAACTGGCGGTGGGCTCGTCCAAGAAGATGATGGGCGGGTTCTTGAGGAACATGCGGGCGATGGCCACGCGCTGCTGCTGCCCGCCGGAGAGGTCGGCGGCATTGTGCGCAAACTGCTTCGGCAGCTCCATAACCTGGTCGTAGAGGTGCGCCTTCTTCGCGGCCTCCACCACCTCCTCATGCGTGGCTTCCGGATTGCCGTAGAGGATGTTCTCCTCGATGGTGCCGTCGAAAATATGGTTTTTCTGCAACACCAACCCTATGTTCTCGCGCAGGTAATGCGTGTCGTAGTCCTTCAAATCGACCCCGTCCAACGTGATGGTGCCCACCTGCGGCTCGTAGAACTTGTCTAACAGGTTGACAATCGTACTCTTACCAGCGCCCGACAGCCCGACCAACGCCGTAATCTTTCCCGGCTCAATCTTCATGTTGACACCGAACAACGCCTGTGTGCCGTTCGGATAGGTGAAATCAACGCCCTTCAACTCGAAGTTACCGTGAATAGGCTCCGGCTTGTACTCACCCGACGGCTCGACCTCTTTCTCAGAGTTGAGGATGCCGAAGAAACCTTCTGCGTAAATCAGTGCGTCGTTCACATCATCGAAAATGCGCTGCAGCTGCGTGATGGGCGCGATGACGTTGCTGAAAAGCATCACGTGGTACATGATTTTACCGATGGTCATGCCGGGATATTCGATGAGCACCAAGTAGGCGGTGAGAATGATGACCAGCACGGTACCAATCTGTTTCACGAAACTCTTCAAGCCGTTGTAGTAGAAGGCCACCTTGCGGGTCTTCATTTGGTTTTCCGTCACCTGGTTCTGGATGTCGAGCTGCTTTTGCCCCTCAATCTCCTCGCGGTTGAAGCTCTTGATGACGTTGATGGAGTCGATGATGTTCTTGATACCCTGACTTTTAGTCTCCAAATGGCTGCGCATCTCACGTCGCCAGCCCTTGAGCCGACGCGCCTGCCGATAGGTAATCCAGAAGTAAACCGGAACGATGCCGAGGGCGACAAAGCCGACATAGACGTTGGCCGCGAACATCAGGATGAGGGCGAGCAAGGCGCTGGTGAACAGCGGCAGCAGGTCGATGAAGAAATTCTGCACCGTTCGCGACAACGAGCTGACACCCTGGTCGATACGAGCCTGCAGCTTACCTGTGGCGTTGTCGCCCGAGTTGAAGAAGGCCATCTTGAAGGTGAGCACTTTCTCGATGACGCTCTGCGCCAAATCGCGACTGACATAAATCCGCATCCGCTCGCCGAAGTAGTTCTGCGCAAAGGTGACGATTGCGGAGAGCAACTCCTTGCCCAACAGCACGATGGAGATGATGGTCATGATACGCGCTGCCTGACCCCATTGGAAATTGGTGCCGATAAGCGCGTTGATGGCATCCACCGTCCGGTCGAGCACGATGGCGTTGACCTGCGCCATCAACGATCCGATCAACGTGAGGATTAAGGTGATGAGTACCAACCATTTGTATGGCTTTACAAACGGACGGAGGTTTTTGAAAAGTTGGAGGAGGTTCATTGGAATGGTTATTGGTTATAGGTTATGGGTTATTGAGGCGGGTGATTGCACAAAGAGATTTATTATTTTTTTGAGTTTCAAAGCCGCAAAAGTACAAAATTATTTATCTGAAAATCGAATATATGTTCTTGAAAAAAAGTATTTTTGCCCCGTCATTAATAAACATATATGGAATATACTGTTATATTGGAAAAAATGGACAATGGTCAATGGTTCTGTCAATGTGAACAGGTACCAGAGGCAGTAACCCAAGGAGCCACCATTGAAGAGGCAAAAGAGAACATCAAAGATGC
Organism: uncultured Bacteroidales bacterium; assembly: GCA_946413585.1. Classification (GTDB taxonomy): domain Bacteria; phylum Bacteroidota; class Bacteroidia; order Bacteroidales; family WCHB1-69; genus F23-D06. Next base: position 14,061 of record CAMKLG010000043.1, on the reverse strand, counting down.
CATAGAGATGGTTCTGGCCGCCAAAAAAGAACTTACCAGAAAACAATTTATCGGACGTCGCATATTACGACGCAAAATAGCTATTCTTTAATGAAACGAACAGCCTTAATCAAATACTTATTGGAAAACAATTGCATCCTTTTCAAAGAAGAAAGTAATCATTCTGTATATATTAATAAAAATGGAAAAGGGTTATCTGCCGTTCCGCGCCATTCTGAATTAGGAGACCGCTTAGCAGTGGAAATCTGTAAGCAGCTGGGTATTCCAAAAATTAAATGAATACTTTTAAAATGTGCAGACCTAAAATATTACTGATACTCTTTACACTTTGTCTTACCGCATCCTGCACAAGAGTTAGGAATAAAGTTGTGGATTGGTTGAGCACGAGTTCCAATTTCGAAGAATACCATGTCAGGCAACTTTATCCTTCCTTAGGTCAAGACGACGATTGCGGGGTTTGCGAAGAATGGCCTCTCTACAATATGTGGTTTCGGTATCAAGGCACACCGGCGCAAGTGGAGTCTGCCATTATCGCCAAAGAGTGCTCCTACACAGAAATCAAACCTGACTCCGCATTTATCAGCTGTGATCGGAATTATATTTTGGAAGAGCAGTCCCCTCACCAGAAAATCGACTTTTTTGACGAATGGGAAACTCTTCCAGAGAATCATTTGCTATACTATCGCTGCTGCAGGACGCCGCATCAGCACTTTTTCGTGTTCGATACGGTTACCGGTTACGTATATCATCACATGGTTGAATTTCGGGAATAAAATTTCCCCGCACACCTAACGGCGTGCGGATCCCATTTTGGCCGTTAGGCCTGCGGGCAAACAGTTCCAAACAAATCATATTCCGCAGCGTCGGTGATTTCCACGTTGTAGAATTCGCCGATGGTGAGCGGTTTGCTCTTGTCAATGAAGACGTCGTTATCGACATCGGGGGAGTCGAATTCGGTGCGGCCGATGTAGCAGTCGGGTTCCTCGCTGTCGATGAGCACCTTCATCGTGGTGCCGACCCGGGTTTGGTTGATCTCGTAGGAGATTTTCTCTTGCAGCTTCATGATCTCGTTCACCCGTTTGTTCTTTTCGGAGGCCTTGATGGGGTCGCCGAGGTCGAAGGCGGGGGTGTCGTCCTCTTGCGAGTAGGCGAAAACGCCGAGTCGCTCGAAACGGTTGCGGCGCACGAATTCCACGAGTTCCTTGTGCTGCTCGCGGGTCTCGGTCGGGTAGCCGGAAATCAGCGTGGTGCGTAGCGCGATGCCGGGAATGGTCTCGCGGATGCGGGCGATGAGGTCGTAGATGTAGGCCGAGCTGCCGCCGCGACGCATACTCTGCAGGATGTCGTCGCTCACATGCTGGAAGGGAATGTCCAAATAACGGCAGTATTGCGGGTACTGCTTCATCACCTCTAGAATCTCGTAGGGGAAGTTTAGCGGGTAGGCATAGTGCAACCGAATCCACTGGATGCCATTCACTTGCGCGAGTTTGTCCATCAGGTCGGCGAGTTCGCGCTTGCCGCTGTGGTCGATGCCGTAGTAAGTGAGGTCCTGGGCGATCAGCATCAGTTCCTTAACCCCTTGGTCGGCCAAACGTTGCGCCTCATCTACCAAAAGCGGAATCGGTTTGGAGACCTGCCGGTCGCGGATGAGCGGGATGGAACAGTAGGAGCACTGGTGGTCGCAACCCTCGGAAATCTTGAGGTAGGCGTAGTGGCGCGGGGTCGAAAGCATACGGTCCGCCGTGTTGAGCAGCTGGAAATCAGGGGATTCCAACAGCTTCGGCAGTTCCGCGAAGGTAAAGAACCCATCTACTTCGGGCAGGGCCTCCTGTAGTTCCTCCATATTGCGTTGCACAAGACAACCTACCACGTATAACTTCTTGATCTGACGGCGTTTTTTGCGTTCGATCTGTTGCAGTATTTCATTCACGGATTCCTCCCGCGCGTCATGGATGAAGCTGCAGGTGTTGATAATCACGACATCGCTTTTTTGCGCGCTTTCGTAATAGAGTTCGTGGCCGTTTCGGTGCAGTTGCGCGGCCATAACTTCCGAATCCACAATGTTCTTGGAACATCCCAAGGTGATGATATTGATGGTCATAACGTTCAAATTTCAGTCGGCAAAGATACAAAAAAAGCCGCGGCGCAATGCCGCGGCCTTTCTCTCTTTGTGAAAACAAATTAGAACAGTTTGGATTTGCATTCAATACCAGATTTCGGTTCTTCGGTGACGAGAGCTGTGTAATCAGCACATTTTTTGCCACTTTCCAACTCGATGTCGTAGGTTTTAGTCACAACGCCCAAGGCATACGTTTTGCATTCACATTTCTTGTTGCAAGAGGTTGCAACGCCTGCCAGCAATAATGCGGCACCAAAAATTGCCATTACTTTTTTCATAAATATTGGTTTTAATTATAATCGGCAAAAATAATTTTTTTTCGTGTTTAGAACAACCTCCCCGAAAAAAGTTATCCACAAGGAGTGTTTACATAGGTTTTTTTACACACTCGATGATGGTCCGTCCGTATGCATCTTCAGTGACTACGTCCAGGTCGGAGCATTTTTTCAGTCCAGCTTCTGCCAGATTCACGTCGTAAATGTCTGTCGGGAAGTTCGGATTTTCGTAGGTTTTAGTGCATTGACACATCTTGTTGCACGAAACAGCGGAAAGCATGAAGATGATCGTGGCTATGCCTAAAAAGATTGTTTTTTTCATTGTATTCAATTTTTTTGTGTAAAACTCTTTGTTAGTCGCTGCAAAAATACTATTTCTTACAAATCAATCAGATACAATTTATGAACAATTTAAACTACGATGTGGATATTCTGGTCGATAAACAATGAATATAACGTCCCATGTGTTTGGGATTTTTTGTATTTTTGCAGTTTGAAAAAATGACTTCACTTAAAATATCAAAGTAATGAAAAAAATTCTTCCAATCATTATGATTGCTGTGCTGGCATTGACCAGTTGTAGCAACAAAAATCCGTACGCGGGTGTCTATACCGGTACGTTCACTTTCCTGAATTTTGATATATCGGGTGCTCAGACTGGTAGTCAGGACAAACAGGGAAAAGTGCAGTTCCTCACCAATCCGCTCACGAATGATCTGCTTTTGTACAGCGTGGTGCCCCTCTCTTCTATCGCTCCTAATCAGTACGTCTCTAATAGTAGTGTTCTGGATTATCTTTCCGTGTTGTTGGAAAGCATGGGTAATACAAACAACATCTACAATTCCATTACGGAAAAAATTAAAAATGTAGCAATTACGGCTTCTTTCGAAGGTTCAAGCGTTCACGTGGAAGTGCAGTATGAGATTGAAATTCTTGGAACGTTGAATACACGTATCACGATTGTCAAATTCACAGGAAGCAGATAATCGTTAAAAATTTCGATAATGAAAAAGTGGATTCTTGGGCTGATTGTCCTTTTGGGATGGGTGTTCTGCCAGGCTCAGGACTCCACTTTTTTGCATGATTACCAAATATTTTATTATCCCTCCGGTGTCAAGTCGAGCGAAGGCCGACTGGTGAACGGAAAACCTGAAGGTTGGTGGAAGTCCTACAATGAAAAGGGCGTGCTCATCTCGGAGGGAAATCGCAAAAACTTTCTTTTGGACAGTCTTTGGACGTTCTACAACGATGATGCATCGGTGAAGATGACCGTCCATTATGTGCAAGACAGGAAAGATGGGGAACAAATTGTATATCAGAAAGATGAATATACAGTAACACAATGGCGACAGGATTCCATCGTCGGCAGTGTGAACACTTATAATATAAATAATGTATTGAAGAAAACGGTGCCGTACATGAACGGTCTGCCGCACGGACTTGCTAAAGAGTTCAATGATACGGGATTAGTGACGGCGGTGACAAAGTACTACCGTGGTGTGCGTAGTCGTCGCGAGGTGATTAACCGCACCGACAAGTTCGGACTCAAGCAAGGCAGTTGGAAGTATTTTTGGGATAACGGTAACTTGAAGCTTGAAGCACAGTATTTGAACGATAAAAAACACGGTTTCTTCAAATATTATGATGAAAATGGCGATTTTCTGTATGTGGAAAAGTACGAAAACGATCAGCTGATTAAGGATGCCAAAGAGACGAAGGAATTGGAACGGCGCCAAACGTACCACCCCAACGGGCGGGTTGCTATTGCTGCTACCTACTACAATGGGCGTCCCGACGGTATTCGTCGCGATTTTGATTCCACGGGAAAAATCACTAATGGCTATCTTTATGAGGATGGATGGCTACGCTATGAAGGCATTACGGATCTGAATGGCTTACGGCAAGGGCTTTGGAAGGAGTATTACCCAACGGGCGAACTTCGTTCCAAGGGCAAATACAAAAATTCCAGACCGATAGGGGAGTGGAATTTCTATTTTACAGACAAAACGATTGAAATAACAGGTAGTTACAATAACAAAGGTCAAAAAATCGGAGAATGGTTCTGGTTCTATCCGAGTGGTGACACCATGTCGGTAGCCAACTACGAAGATGGTGAATTGGAAGGCCGATATGTGGAGTATGACGAGGAAGGGCAACCTGTCACCGAAGGACAATATGTGGCGGGATTTGAAGAAGGAATGTGGAAATATAGAAATGGAACGGCCATTGAAACAGGACGTTATGAAGGCGGACTTCGCGAAGGAACATGGAAATCTTGGTTCGAAAGCGGAAAGCAGGCTTCTGAAATCCAATATTCCGATAATGTGCTGGATGGCAAATTTATTTTGTATTGGGAAAATGGCAATGTCCGACTGACAGGAAAGTACGAAAATGGCCTACAGGAGGGACTTTGGCAACAATATGACGAGGAAGGAAGTTTGTCCATAACTACCTTATTCAAAGAGGGTAAGGAATTAAAATGGAATGACTATACAATAAAAGATTAGATTTTTCGTTAAAAATCGTATCTTTGTGGCCTCAAAAATCAGTCGCTGAAGTGACGGTTTTTGATGAAGAGAATTTAACTGAGACGATAGACTTTTTAAGTCTTGTTGTTTTTTTTGTTCTATAATCGAAAGTATGAGATATAAAATATTGATGTTATTATTATTGTGTTGTTTTGCGTTGAATTTGCGCGCTCAAGACATGGTTACTCCGGCAGATTCATCCCTCGCAAAAGCTACACAAGAGAACTTGGAGATTTTTGCTCGCTATGAGATTCGCTTGATGGACTCGCTGCTGAATGTCTGGTATGTGAAGCGCGACATGGCTTCCCAAAACTCCGTTCTTTCCAAATTGGTGGATGACACAACGAAATATGATCATAACGATTCACTGATTTTCAAACGTTTAAGTGATATTCACACGCCGATTCAAGTTGCTTACAACGACAAGGTGAAACGTTTTATCGAGCTCTATTCAGTGCAACGTCAGCGCAGTTCCTCTGTGATTTTGGGGCTTGCGCAGTATTACTATCCTTGGATGAAGGCCATATTTGACAAATACAATCTTCCCGAGGAGTTGGTGTATATCACGATTATCGAGTCTGCTTTGAATCCCACGGCGGTTTCCCCTGCAGGTGCCACTGGAATTTGGCAATTCATGTATGGCACGGGTAAGCTTTATGGCTTGGAGGTCGATTCCTACGTAGATGATCGTCGCGATCCTTACAAGGCTACGGAGGCGGCAGCTCGTCACTTCCGCGACCTCTATAATATCTTTGGTGATTGGGGATTGGCGATTTCTGCGTATAACTGCGGCGCGGGCAATGTGCGCAAGGCCATCCAACGCTCTGGCGGAAAAACGGACTTCTGGGGTGTCTATCCCTACCTGCCCCGCGAAACCCAGAACTATTTTCCCGCTTTTATCGGTGCAATGTACATGATGACCTATCATAATCTCTATGGTATCCAACCTGCCAAAATCTCCATTCCTTGCGATGTGGATACTGTGATGATTGATAAGGCAACGCATTTTTTGCAGATTGCTAATGTGGTGGGTGTCAGTTATGATGAGATTAAGTCTCTTAATCCGCAATACAAAAAAGATATCATTCCGGCTTTTACGAAAAGCATGCCGGTCCGTTTGCGTTCTAACGATTTGCTGCGCTATATTGCCATGAGCGATTCCGTGTCAAATTATAATCACGATACCTACTTCAATCCGACTAAAAATCTCAATCAGATTGCGGCTACAGAGGGAAAGGTGACTGAAGACGGCATGATGCTTGTGCAGAAAACACCAAACAAGTATCATGTGGTGAAGAAGGGAGAAACCTTGGGCAAAATTGCTGCCAAATACCACACCACAGTAACTAGTCTTAAGTCCCTCAATCACTTACACACATCATCGTTGCGCATAGGTCAGAAACTGCTTGTGAAGAAAGGCACTACGGTGAAGGTTCCGAACCCGAATGCTAAAACAGCTAAAGATTCAACGAATGCAATTGCTCAAAATGCAAAAGATTCAGTGACAACTACTTGTGACTCTACTGCAACCGCTGCTTCTGCTAAAGCACAGATTGAAATCAAGCCGGTGCCACAAACGCAGCCCGATTATACCTCTTATACAATCCGCCAAGGCGACACGCTCAGTTCCATTGCTCGTCGCTATAATACCACACCCAACGAGATTGCACAGTGTAACAATCTCGCTAATAAAGATGCTCTGAGAATCGGGCAGAAATTGAAAATTCCTACCAAATAATTCTTTCTTGACTGTTGTACCTCCGTAGTAGTGTGATTTACCACGCATCTACTTGAAATACAGAATATTATGGGCGTTGTCATCAAACAGAGTATCCGAGGAACCTTGGTGAATTATGTGGGAATAGCCATAGGTTTTCTGACTACGTTCTTTGTGATGACCGCCTATCTCACACAAGAGGAGATTGGTCTGACTCGCGTCATGATTGATGCGGCGATTCTCTTTTCAAGCTTTGCACAGTTGGGTACAAGCTCGTCCATCATTCGTTTTTTCCCTTTCTTCAAAAATGAGCAAAACAAACACCATGGCTTCTTTTTCTGGACTTTAGTAGTCCCGCTGGTAGGTTTCTTGGTCTTTATGCTGGTGGTGAAATGCTTGCAAGGGGTCATAGTGCAGACTTTCAGCAAGAATTCAGAACTTTTTGTTAATTATTTCAGGTTTGTATTTCCTCTTTCGCTTTTCATGCTTTATCAGTGTGTGTTTGAAGCGAATGCGAATGTGTTGATGCGCATTGTGGTGCCCAAGTTCGTGCGTGAGGTTGGGGTTAGATTGGGATTGTTGGTTGCCTACCTCTTATATGGATATTGGCATATCATCGATTTGGACGGCTTGGTGGTGGCCATCTGCATCATCTATTTTATTGCCGCCCTCGTAGATTTCCTCTATCTGCTTACATTAGGGAAAATATCCTTCAAACCTGATTTTTCGGTTTTTACCAAACCGTTATTGAAAGACATTCTCTTCTACACGCTTTTCTTGCTACTCAACGCCATCACCGTCAGCGTGATGCCATTACTGAACACCTTCTTTCTCAGTGCAGGGATGGGACTCTCGTTCACAGGTATCTATGCCATCGCCAACTACATCGCTACAGTTGTCGAGGTTCCTAACCGATCGCTGAATGCGATCGTACAACCGGAGATATCGGAATCCATTAAGAATAAAGATATGTCACATGCTGAGTATCTTTGTAAATCAGTGTCGTTGCATTTGATGCTTTCCAGTGCGCTGATATTCTTCTTCATTTGGGTCAACATTGACGCGCTGTTTGTGCTTTTGCCCAACGGTGACGATTATGAGGCAGGCAAAAGCGTGGTCTTAATATTAGGTATTGCGAAAGTGATGTGCGCTACTCTTTTTGTAAGTTCCAGTGCCTTGAACTATTCAAAGTATTATTACTGGACGTTGATATTCACAGTTCTGCTGACCGTTACGGCTGTGGGGCTGAATGTGCTGTTGATTCCTAAATACGGTATGAATGGAGCCGCTCTGTCGCAGTTTTTCTCCTATTTTATTTATTATGTATGCCTGTTGTGGTTTGTTTATGCGAAACTGAATGTGAATATCTTTTCCAAGTGCCAACTGAAGATCATAGCTTTGATGTCAATCCTTTTCCTTCTGAATTATGGTTGGACTTCATGGGTGAATCCGTTGTCATTTCGTGTGTTCCAATCTGTTAAGGTAGCTGCTGTAGTGGATGCCATTGTGAAATCGGTGTTGTTCATGGCATTGTCTGTTTTGATTTGTTACCGTTGGCATATTTCAGAAGAGATTAACAAACTGATCCGCACCAAGATTCTGCGGAAAAAAGAGGAACAATAAATTTTCAATTGGTGTTTTTTATACCAAAATTATCGGTTGAAAGTCAGTCTTTCTCCACGATTTTCTTCATGAATGATGCCATTCTCATAGACCAGATGGCCATTTACAAAAGTATGTGTCACTTGCGTGCGAATCGAAACACCGTCGTAAGGTGTCCAACCGCATTTGTAGAGTACTTTCTCGTTAGTAATCAGATTGTTAGCATTGTTGTCCAAGAGTACCAGATCTGCGTGGTAGCCTTCACGAATAAAGCCACGACGGTCGATTTGGTAAAGTGTGGCGGGATTATGGCACGCAAGGGTGACTAAGCTTGTCAGAGACAGTTTGTTACGTAAGAAGTAGTCTGTCATCAGCGGCAGATTATGCTGAATGGATGGGAATCCTGACTTGGCGGTGAAATAGCTGTCGGTGAACTTCTCTTCGCACAGGTGCGGTGCATGGTCAGAACCGATGGTGTCTATGTAGCCGTCTTGGATGCCTCTCAGGAGTGCGAGTTTGTCGTGTGAGGATTTGATGGCGGGGTTGCATTTGATGGCGAAGCCCAAACGGTCGTAGTCGCGATCGTCAAACATCAGGTAATGAGGACAAGTTTCTGCGGTTATCTTTTTGTTTGCCAATGGGGTTTCAGGGTTGAAAAGCAACAGTTCCGCATGGGTGGAGATGTGCATAACGTGCAGGCGTGCGCCCGTCTTCTGAGCCAGTTTCACGGCTTTTTCCGTTGAGCGATAGCAGGCCTCTTCCGTCCGTACGAGTGGGTGGATGGTAGCGTTTGGAATAACTTCGTGCTTTTCAGTTAATTCTTTGTATTTTAAGGTGTTGCTCTTGATGATTCCCTCATCCTCACAGTGAGCGGCAATCAGGCAGGGTGATTCTTTGAAGAGTCGTTCGAGCATTTCCTCCTTATCTACCAGCATGTTTCCTGTGCTGGAACCCATGAACAATTTCACTCCGCAAACCTTTCGCGGGTCTGTTTTTACAATCTCGTCAAGATTGTCGTTGGTGGCCCCGATATAGAAGGAGTAGTTGGCGAGGGATTTTTCTGCTGCGAGGTCGAATTTCTCCTGCAAGAGAGCCTGTGAAGTGGTTTGCGGTACAGTGTTGGGCATCTCCATGTAGGAGGTGACACCGCCTGCCACCGCCGCGCGGCTCTCGCTGTAAATGTCGGCCTTGGCGGTCATACCGGGCTCCCGGAAGTGCACATGTTCGTCAATTACGCCCGGGATGAGGTATTTGCCCCGCGCGTCAATGACTTGGGCGTTGCCGTAATCGCACATTTCACCGTTCTTTACTATTTTGGCAATTATTCCATCGGAAACGAGGACGTTTGCCTCAAAACATTCGTCCTCGTTGATGATATGTGCATTTTTAATGTAGTAATTCATAATTCTGCATTCATAATTCATAATTAAAATCTTCCGCCGGCGCCGCCGCCGCCGAAGCCACCACCTCCTCCAAAGCCGCCGAAACCGCCGCCGCCGAAGCCACCGCCGCCGAAACCGCCGAAGCCACCACCGCCGTAACCACCTCTGTAGCCTCCGCTGTAGTCGGACCAGCTACCGCCATAATGGTTGGGTGGGAAGAAGGTGCCACCGTAGTGGTTTCCGCCGTTTCCGCCTTTTTTGCTCCATTTGTGCAGGAGAATGCATACAACCACGACGGCAATGATAAAGAACAGGAGAACCATGAGGGCTTCCCCATCGGTTATATCGTCATCGTCGCGGATTTCCTTGATTTCGCCGGCGGCCAATGGCAGAATGTACGCCAAGGCCGAGTCAATGGCGGCATTGTAGTCGCCTTCGCGCAGGGCGGGCATCATTTTCAATTCTATGATGCGTTTTGCCATGGCATCTGGTATTGCGGCTTCCAAATCATAGCCGACTGCGATATACACCTCACCGGAGGTCTCATTACGCGGCTTTAGTAGAAGCACAACCCCGTTGCGCTTGTCGTCGGTGGAACGCACACCCCACTGTTCGCCGATTTCGTAAGCGAATTCTGCGGCAGAGTAGTCACCCAAGTCATTGACTGTCACTACACAGATTACGTTCGTAGTCGTGTCGTTGAAAGCAACCAACAAGTCTTCCTTTTCCTGAATCTGCTCAGGGGTGAGAATGCCAGCGAAGTCGTTGACCAAACGTGGCGGATTCGGCGCGGGGGGAATCGCATCCGTCTCCTTGGCCACGCCCGTCCACGCAAGCGCGATGGCGAATAATATGATTATCAGACGTTTCAACTCAGTGTAAAATAATACGATTAGTTGAAGTTAAACTCCACATCAGGAGCCTTGTCTGCCCCTTCAGTTGCTTTGAAATAGCCCTTCTTGTCGAAGTTGAACATGCCAGCCACGATGTTGTTCGGGAAACGACGGATGTAGCTGTTGTAGTCGTTCACCGTTTCGTTGAATTTGCCGCGTTCCACGGCGATGCGGTTTTCCGTGCCTTCCAACTGCGCTTGCAGTTCCAAGAAATTTTGGTTGGCCTTGAGTTCGGGATAGCGCTCCACGACCACCATCAAACGGCTCAAAGCGGAACTCAGTTGATCCTGAGCGGCTTGGAACTTGGCAAGAGACTCTTCCGTCAGATTGCTGGGATCCACTTGCACAGAGGTGGCTTTTGCACGGGCTTCAATGACCTCCGTCAAGGTACCTTTTTCGTAATCAGCTGCACCTTGGACGGTCTTCACCAAGTTGGGAATCAGATCCAAACGACGTTGGTAGGCGTTTTCAACATTGGCCCAAGCCTTGGAACACTCCTCGTCCTTCTGGACCATCTTGTTGTAAGGTTTCACAAACATGGCCGCCAACACGATGACGATGCCAACAATAATCAGAACTGTTTTTAATGTTTTGCTCATTTTTTATGTTTTTAGTTTGAAATTGTCAATAGTTAGTAGGGAGTAGTGAATAGTGATTAGTGAATAGTGATTGGTGAATAGTGATTGGTGAATAGTGAATAGTGAATAGTGAATAGTGAATAGTGATTAGGGAGTGGTCAATGGTCAAAGTTAATGATCTCATATATCTTGTCCGCCGCGCCCGCGTTTTGTGCCACAAATTGCTGGCAGATGTCGCAGGTTTGAACGTAATATTCGGGATTTTCTTCGAATCGTTGCATGATGTCGGACATGGTTTTTACGGTAGCGACTGGGAAGGCTCCTTTTAGAGCGACTAAGTTCACGGCTTCGTTAAAATGGTCATAATGAGGTCCGAAGAAGAGCGGTTTGCCATAGACGGCCGCCTCCAAAATATTGTGGAGCCCCGTCTTGAATGCGCCGCCGACGTACGAAACGTCACTGTATTGATACAGACGGCTCAGGATACCGATGGTGTCGATGATGAGCACGTTGCTGTCGGGCAGTTCCGCTTCGTTCAAGGTGGAATATTGTGCAGTCTTATATGTGGCGAATGTTCGTTTCACTTCTGGTGTACGGTTGATTTCGTGTGGGGCAACCACTAATTTATAGCCAGGATGATTTTGCAATAATTGTGCCAAGAGTTGCTCGTCGGGACCCCAGGTGCTGCCCGCCACGATAATTTTCTTTCCGTTGCGGAATGTGTCCATGAAGGAGAACGGTTGTGCTTGCGCGGCAATGGCTTTTACTCGGTCGAAACGAGTGTCACCGCAAACGGTAACTTGCATAATACCAACGCTCTCAAGAAGGGCTTTGGAACTTTCGGTTTGCACGAAAAGATGCGTGGCCAGTTTGAGCTTTCTCACAAACCATTTCCCATACCATTTGAAAAAGTGCTGGTTTTCTCTGAAGATGGCACTGACATAGTAGAACGGAATCTTATGCCAATGCAGTTGACGCATGAAATTGTACCAAAACTCGTACTTCACAAAGATGGCAGCCTTGGGTTGTACGATTTTCAGAAAGCGAAGTACACTGGACGGGAGATCCAAAGGAATATAGAAAACGTCATCGGAAAAATTGTCCTTGATACCTTGCGTATAGCCGGAAGGGGAGAAGAAAGTCGTGAGAATACGAGTGTCGGGCTGCTCTTGTTTAATCTTCTGAATCAACGGTTTAGCTTGCTCATATTCCCCCAAAGAGGCGCAATGAATCCACACAGGGCGGTCACCAGTGGCAAAAGCCTTTTCCAATTCTTCGAAAAGGTTCAATCGTCCTTTCACCCATAGCCAAGCCTTTTCGCTGAATGCCGCCGCCAGCCGAATGCCGAGGCCGTAAAACCATATTCCTATTGTGTAGAGTACTTGCATGTTTTTGGGCTTGTGATTTGTGATTAGTGACTGATGACTTATGACTTGTGATTTAGTTCATATAACATACCTCGCACGTCGTACCTCTTACGTCCCACGTTTTACGTTTCACGACTACCTATAATAAAACGTTGTCACAGACTTCTGTTCGTACAACGGGATGTTCCAGCCGACTTTGAATCCGATAAGTCCGCTGAATTTGGCTTTCATATCGGCGGTTGGGCCTTCAAAGAAAACATAATTTCGGTTAGGCTTGGTCCACATTTGGTGGAATTCGATGCCGGCGTAGAAGTTCAGCATACGGTTTTTGTGCACGAATTGGTAGCCGATGAACTCGTTAATGTCAAAACCTCCCGAGCGGTGGTCATAGCCTTTGGTGTAGTTGTCATCCAATTGTGGATACTGTTTGCTGAAGTCGTCCAGTCTTAATCTGTGACTGAAGTAGCCTGCACCGATGCGGAGCCAAAGACCGGAATTTTTCCAGCGGTCCAGGGGGATGATTTTGCCAAAAGTTGCTCCAACGGTCCAATATCGTCCCTCTGCGGTGATGCCGCCTTGAGAGACTAACCCGTTGCCATCAATGATGATCCCGTTTTCGTTGGCCAATGTGCCATTGAAAAAGTTCGGATCACGCAGGTTGGCACCAAACATGTAGTCGCCGTAAATGCCTATAGTCCAGTTGGTTTTCGTTTTGAAAGTTAAGCCGGGACCAATACTGAAGTTGTTTTTGAACATCGTCCTCAGCGCACCTATAGGGAAATAGTAGGCGAAATGTGCGTCCAGCCATAGCATAGGGGCCATGGTGTCCACGTAATCTTTGCTGGAAAAATCCGTTTGATAGACGGGTTTACTTCGCTGTGCGGTAGCGTTTTCAGGGGTTAGTACCGCAAAAATCACCGCAAAAACAAGAAAAAGATGCAACAGACAGCTGCCTGTCGCATCTTTTTCGGTATGTTTAAAGTTAATCATAATTTAACCTGAATAATTCATACTTGACATCTGCCGAATTACGGCTTTTGGCTGTTAGCTTTTAGCTGTTAGATGTTAGTCAATAGCCAAAAGCAAATAGCCAACGGCAATAGCCAACATTAGTTCGTACGGCCGGGATAGACCTTGAGGGCTTCGCGAAGGCATTCAACGGCCTTTTCGAGGTCGGAGACGTTGAGGCAGTAGCTGATACGCACCTCGTTGACGCCTTGGCCCTTCTTGGAATAGAATCCCGTGGCCGGAGCGAACATCACAGTGGCACCGTTGTAGCTGAAATCTTCAAGCAGCCAGCGGCAGAATTTGTCGGAGTCGTCGATAGGCAGACGGGCGACGCAGTAGAAGGCGCCCTTCGGCATCGGCACGAAGCAGCCGGGGATGGCGTTCACACCGTTCACGATGGTGTTTCTGCGAGCCACATATTCCTTGTTGACGCTCTCGAAATACTCTTTGGGGGTATCGACGGCAGCCTCGCCGAGGATCTGGCCGTAAGAAGGCGGGCTCAAACGGGCCTGGGCCATCTTCATGGCGGTGGCATAAACTTCCTTGTTATGCGTGATGAAGGCACCCACACGCACACCGCATGCGCTGTAAC
>CAMKLG010000042.1 GCA_946413585.1 uncultured Bacteroidales bacterium | reverse complement strand
CGGCGATAGCCACGGCGAGGCCGAGGATGTTGAGGATTTTTGGGGTTTTCATATCATTTTGGGTTTTGGTTCTTAACTATCCCAGGGCTCCGCTTCGCTCCACCCTGGGTTGACACGTGTCGGGCTTGTGGCCCTCTTGGATGCCCTAGGGCTCGACTTCGTCTCACCCTAGGTTAGCATAGGTCGGGCTTTCAGCCCTTTTTGGAATGATATTCATTATAATGGAGGCTCTTTCGTTACAACTGCTAACTGCTAACTACTAACTGCTAACTACCGTGCCGTCTAACAGTTTGACAATGCGGTGGGCGAACCCGGCATCGTGGGCGCTGTGGGTTACCATGACGATGGTGGTGCCAGCGGCGTTGAGGTCGCAGAGCAGGTGCATGACGTCGAGACCGTTGTGGCTGTCGAGGTTGCCGGTGGGCTCGTCGCAGAGGATGAGCTGCGGGTTGGAGACGACCGCGCGGGCCACGGCGACACGCTGCTGCTGCCCGCCGGAGAGCTGCTGCGGATAGTGGCTCGCCCGGTGGATGATGCTCATGCGCTCCAGCACCTCGTTGACCTTCGCCCGCCGCTCCGACTTGCTGAGCCCGAGGTAGCGCAACGGCAGCTCCACGTTCTCGAAGACGTTCATGTCGTCGATGAGGTTGAAACTCTGGAACACGAAGCCGATGACGCCGCGCCGCAACTTCAACCGGTCTTTCTCGCGCAGGGTGGAGACATCCCGGCCGTTGAGCCAGTAGCGGCCCGAGTCAGGGGTGTTGAGGAGTCCGAGGATGTTGAGCAAGGTGGTCTTGCCGCAACCGGAAGGGCCCATCACGGCTATGAACTCGCCCTTCCGGACCTCCAGGTTTACTCGCTGTAGCGCTTTCGTCTCCACCGTTTCGGAGCGGAAGCTTTTGCTGATGTTCTCTAATCGTATCATTGTTCTGGGATTGCTCGTTTATATGATATTGACATTCATCGTTTCATCATCCATTCATCGTTTTGTCGCCGTCATTCGTCCTAGGGATCGCTATCGCTCACCATAGGCTGACATAGGACGCCCTTACAGGGCTTTTAAGGAATACGTTTAATATATTGGGTGGTCCCGTATCTATTCCCTTTTTCCTATTGCCTATTGCCTTTCCCCTCGACCCACTTCCCTTTCGCCCATCAAACCGCCAAAACCGTGCCAAAACCATAAACAACTGATAAACAATTATATGCAAATAAAACTAATATCAACCGCTGTCTAATATATTGACAACACTATATGATTATTGGACACATCTCTTGACACCCTTTTCCCTACTCCCTCAACCCTAAACCCTCAACCATTTCATACACCCACCCTCCCATTTCATACATTCCGCACGGACAAATGGAAAAACGACTCATAAGAAACTTTATTTTTGCCGTCGATTTTTAAGTCCAAAAACAATGAAAAAGAGTATTGCATTTTGCATCGTATTGCTGGTTAGTTTGACGGGCTGCCAGCATAAGAATTTGTACAACACGCTGCCGCAAGACGAGAATTCCGTCTATTTCTGGCGCACTTGGTACAGCATTAACGATTACGAACGGCAGTTCCTCTCCGACAACCACATCCAGACGAGGTACATCCGCTTTTTCGACGTGGAGACCAACCAGGGATGGCGCGACGAGGATAAATGCGTACCCGTGGCCACCATCTCGTTCGACAACGATGAATCCTTCGAAGATGTCCACGTCGTACCGGTGGTTTTCATCACCCCCGAGGCGATTGTGGAGTATGAATCGTTCACCGACCATCTGGCGCACCGGCTTTACGCGATGTGCAAGAAGAACAACATCACCATCAACGAGGTGCAATTCGACTGTGACTGGACGACAAGCACGCATGACGCTTATTTCCAGTTTATCAAAGATGTACGCTCGGCGTTGAAGAACTATTTCGGGAAGAACATCAAGGTTTCCTCCACCATCCGGCTGCATCAGCTCGCACAAACGCCGCCTGATGTGGATTACGGCGTGCTGATGTGCTACAACACCGGCGATTTCAAGGATTTCAAGACCAAAAACGCCATTCTTGACATCAAGGATGTGCAACCCTACACAAAATACCTCAAGCAGTACAAACTCCCGCTGAAACTCGCGCTTCCTTGTTATTCCTGGAATGTGGAGTTCGATGCCACCAAGAAGTTCGTGCGGTTGAACCGGCACTACGACCTTTACAACGACTTCGACACCACACAACTGAAAAATCTTGGCGGCGGGCTGTATGAAATCACAAGTGAAGATGTTCCCGACAAGGCAGTGAAGTACATTCGCCATGAAGAGGTTTCCGCCGAAACCATTCTAAAGGTTAAGTCGTTGGTGGAGAAAAACTACGGCAAGATGCCCGTGGTACTTTACCATCTAGATTCCGTTCAACTCTCAAAATACAATTCCGATGAAATCAAGGCTTTTTTTGATTAGCAGCATCCTAATACTCAGCCACATGTCCGCCTTCTCCTGCGGTTATCCCAACCCTGTTGAGCCCCAATGGCACTGGTTTTTCTACACCGGACACAACAGTTCCTACAACGAATGGCAAGGCAAACTCAACCAGGCGTTTCGCGAGGAGAACATCACCTTTTGGCACAATCGTGTCCAGGGGAATGTGTCGCGCGAGGCAGTGGAAGCGGGGTTGTATAACCTGTATATCCTTAACGAACAGACTGACAACAAGTTTTTCCGTTACCTGTACGACCATAAAGACAAGGAAGCACTTGGCTATTGGACGTTGCTGAAGACCTCCGATTCGGACTATATCCATCAGGCCGTGTGGGAGCGCTCGGAATGGTTTTACAGCGAGAAGACTGGCGAACGTTATTGGTATGACGAAGACGAATTGCCCCGATATGACCTGAGCATTTCGCAGGTGACGACACCGGACGAGGGAGCCATCCTTAGCTGTAAGGACAAGGACATCCGTAACCGTTTTCTGTTGCAGGTGATGCGAAAATGCTTCTATGTCGATGATTATCAAGGCTGCATTGTTCTTTGGGAACGCTATGGAAACGAGGTTCCGAAGAGTGTTTTGCGAAAGCAGTGCCTGAACTACTACGCGGGCGCATTGCGACGAATCGACCGCGACGCGGAGGCCACCATCGTCTATGCCGGAATCGGATTCTACGATCCGAGACTGCACTACGACGTGGAGGTGCTGCGGAAAATCTATGAAAAAGAGCCTGATAGCAAGGCTTTTGAATTCATGGTGCAGGAGTTTGTCAACACCTATTTCGACAAAAACAGTCACGTCAGCAACGAACCTCCTTACAACTACTACTATACGCGAGATGTCAGCAAAACCAACGCCTTCAATGCGTTAGCCGACGAGATTGTGCGGGATGGGAAGAACCGTAATCCCGCCTTGTGGGTCTCTGCGAAGGCCGCACTCGCCTACATCAACGGCGACACTGCTTCCGCCGTACGCCTCATCAACGAAGCGGGGAAATTGCGCGGAACGCCTGCAGTGAAAGACAACATCCGCATGATGCGACTTGTGTTCAACAGCGTGCGAAAGGATATGGATGCGAACTACGAGGCCGTGGTTTTTCCAGACCTGCAGTGGTTGGTGCGCCATATCGAAAAAGAGGGTGTGCCCGACTGGTGGGAGTATGACATGGGGAGCGCATTGCCGGAAGACACCGCATTCTTCGCCATCCACCAGATCAAGATTCTCCGCCGCACTATTTTGCTGGGCATCATCCCGCATTTTGAACAATGTGGAATGGCCTACAAAAGTATGGCCTATCTGAATCTGTATGAAGAGATCATGACCCCTCCTGATATCCAAAAAATACGTGGATACTCCCGCCAAGGAATGTTACGGAGAGGCATAGACCGCTTCGGTGATGTGGTCTATTACCATCCACCGATTTACCGCGAGGCTTATCTTTCCGAGTATGACTACGACTATTACAACGGGACCCGCAAAATGACATTCTTGGAGGCAGACTCTGTCACATTCAGGAAGAATTTCGATTATAACACTCAGTTTTTCGTCTATATGGACACCACCAGCATCGCCAACGTGCAGCGATATGTGCGATTCATGCGTTCAGGTGGTCGGACAGCAGCGGAGAAGTTCGTGCTGCAGCACAGCTACCGCGACCTCAGTTTCTACAACGAGCTGCTGGCCACCAAGTATATGCGTCTGGAGAAGTTCGACTCCGCGCTCGCCTACCTGCGGAAGATGTCGCCGGATTTCCCAGACAAGCAGAACATTTCCGAATACATTGGCGGGACAAACCGCAATGCCTTCGCCGAGGGTTGGATCAGTATGAAGAAGAACAAGGCGAACTTCGGCCTGCCTTTCAACCCGGCGGCTGAATACGACCGCAGCCCCTGCAAGGCCACCTTCTGCAAGCTGATGCTGCGGTTACGCAAGCTGGCGGAAACGGACTCCTCGGCAGAAATCCGCGCCAAGGCCGCATATGCATACGCTGTAGGCCTTTTCCGCAGCACTATCGGCAACGCATGGGCACTGAACTACTACGAATACGGCTGGAACTACAGTTCCCACAACCGGTATGGCGTGCCGGGAGGAGAAGACTCGATAGACGCTGATGCACACAAACGAGTGAACGCATGGCTCGACAAGGCATTGCAGTACGACGACGACGACATCTTCACCATGAAGTGCACCATTCTGCACAGCGAAAAGAAGCGGACTTTGATGAATGTCAAAGAGGTCAAACATGATTATGGAGGGTGGAGCTGGACGGATACCGTCGAGGAATTCCTCCCCATAGTGCGCAAGACCTTCTGCGACCAAGGGTGCGACGGCGAGCCACTGTGTACGGAGAATTGGAGGAAGAGTAGGTGGTATTATTGAGGGTTACACGGTCAGGGAAAATGTAGAGACACAAAATTGTGCGTCCCTACGAATGGAATAAACAAATATATTGTACCTTTGCAGCCGAATTTTCAAACAATGCCCGACTTTCTGACCATATCCAATTCCAACGAGCTCACCCGCATTCCTGCGGGAAGCTTGGTCTATGTCGCCAGTGAGGGCAACTACTCGGACATTTATACCAAAGACGGGGTGAAACGAACCTTCACCCTACAGCTCGGTGCCATTGAAGAACTGATTCACAAACAGTTTCATACGGATGGCAATCTGTTCGTGCGCATCGGCAAAAGCCTGATAGTAAACATGGGATTCGTGCACTACATCAATCCGACCAAGAAACAGATCGTCTTATCCGACAGCCATACATTCAAGTTCAGCTTAGAGGCTTCCAAAGAGGCCTTACGGGAATTGAAGAAATATTTTGAAAAAGAGTTATGAGCAAATATAACGACATAAAAGACAACGAGATACGTATCATCGGCAACGCTGACCAGCCGAACGAGACGCTGCGCAAGCCGCTCTACCTTCGGTGGTGGTTTTGGGCGATAGTGACCGGAATGATAGCGTTAGCCATAGCCTACTTGTTGACACGCAACATCAACCGGAAGATGGCCGCCACTTCGGAAGTAAGTGTTGTGGAGATTGAGTCTGCGCCGATAGCCCCGACCATCGTACAAGCGGAGCCTGCCAACGTACTCGTGCGCGACACCTCCGTGAACGACGTGCAGATGCGCCTCTACACCCCCGTGAACGCGGTGCCGGAACTCTGCATCGGTTATCCTGACCTGAAAGACAACACACTCGTGCTGGCCTTCCAAGCCGCCGACATACGTGCCGACAACTACGAAATTCTTGGTGCTTACGTCCTCAAAGGCGAAATGCTGTCCCGCGGGCGTTCCAAGAAGGGCTTCTGCGCTATCATCGACGGCAAAATCCAGCTCGGCATGGCCGAAAGCACTCCGTTGCTTGAGGAGGCCACCGAAAAAGAGGGCTATTTCTTCCGCCAGTATCCGTTGGTCTTGGATGGCGAAATGGTACAGAACAAGCCCAAGAACAAGGCTTTACGCCATGCCTTGTGCGAGTTGAACGGCGCCATCGTGACCGTAAGCAGCTTGGAAAAGGAATCCCTGCACGACTTCGCACAAGCCCTCGCAGACCTCGGCGTACAGAATGCCATCTACCTCGTGGGTGCCGATGCCTATGGTTTCTGCCGCTCCCAATCGGAGGACACGCCCGAAACGGTGACCTGGGGCGAACGCCAAACCGGCAAAACATTCGAGAAGGTGAACTTTATTGTGTGGCGTGCAAAATAAATGTAGAGACGCCGTAGTATGACGTCTCCACATGTTAATATATTCCTACCGCATATAATCCCGCATATCCAATGACATTATCCCGTCGAATTGGCCCTCGTTTTCCGTTTCAATGCGCAGGAAGACGGTGGCTGCCACTCCGGAGCTCTTGTCAGGGACAAGACGCACGTCGATAACGTCATGGTAGTCAGCGCGGAATTTGGCTTCGTCGAAGGCCTTGTCCTCACAACCAGTCGGTAAATCCAGCACGGTGAAGGCATACGTGTAGTTTTCTTTTCCACGCCACATCTCCTCTTTTGAAACATGCGTACCACGCAAATAGGAGAGCATCGGGTGCTGACCGCTGATGAAAACCTGCAACTCGTTCAGGCAGAAACCCGTGAAACGCAGCGGATTGATCTCAATCGGCACCGCTTTCTTCCCATCGTAACGGAATTCAATATGCATCGGGAAATTACGCAGATGCAGCGTCTTATTAAGATGGGTAAGAAACTCGGTAAACGGTTGCTCATAGCGATCAAACAAACGCTTACTGGTCATATACAAGCGGTCTGAGGTATCGGACTCATCCATGAATTTATGATGGAAAATATTCAGAATCACAGGAGTTTCGTGCTCATCGTAGTAGGTGTCCACGGCGAACTCCTCGCCACGAATATACTCCTCAATGAGGAAGCGGCTTCTTCCCACCACGAATTCGGGAAAATCCGCACCCGCTGTGGTAAAATCGCGCAACAGCGATTCCACCGCCTTACGGTAGTCTTCTGCATTATGAACCACAAAGACACCTTTGCTCAAGAAACCAACAGACGGTTTGATGACGCAGGGGAAAACGATAGTATTAATATCAAGATTCTCCAACTCATTGACACCCACTTCCTTGAAAAAGAAATCGGGATAAATATCGTGACAGATGCTTCTGAACGCGGATTTGTCCTTCACAAGAGAGATGCTATCCAGAAAACGTTTGTCCTCAATATGTTCGTAAATCCAACCGAGCGCATTCTCGGAAACGGTATAAAGTTTACCCGTTTTTTTGTACTCGTCACTGAACTCTTGGTCACCGAGTACCACGCCGTCGGAGACACGCAGTTCAGACATTTCATTGCGCAGCACAGGAATGCTGTTATTCTTCAGTGTATCCGCCATCAGGTCGGACACAAAAGGTCTTTCTAATATTACCATAATAAGAGTATTTACTTTGATTATACTGTTGGCTTTGGCTGTTAGCTGTTGGCTATTGGCTATTGGCTGTTAGCTGTTGGCTGTTGGCTGTCAGCTAACGTTCCATGTCAAAACAAGAAAAAAAGCGGCATCAAAACAGACACCGCTTTCTTAAATTCTAATTGCAAACGAGCACTACTCAGCTGCAGGAGCTTCGACTTCTGCTGCGGGAGCTTCAGTTGCGACATTTTCCACAGGAGCGGCGGTAGCTTTCTTGCTGCTACGACGCGTACGGGTGGATTTCTTTTTGGATTTCTCAACAGTGTAGGTTTCGTTGAAATCTACAAATTCGATGATGCACATCTCTGCATTGTCACCCTTACGGAAACCAGTCTTCAAGATGCGGGTGTAACCGCCCGGACGATCGGCAATTTTGGGAGAAATCTCTCTAAACAACTCGGTAACAGCATATTTGTTCTGCAGCTCGGAGAAAACCATACGGCGGGAGTGGGTCGTGTCTTCCTTTGAACGGGTCACGATAGGCTCCACGTACATTCTCAACGCTTTCGCTTTAGCCAAAGTAGTGCTGATTCTCTTATGCATAATCAGAGAGGTTGCCATGTTGGACAACATAGCCTTTCTGTGCGCATCGGTTCTACCTAAATGGTTAATTTTTTTAGCGTGTCTCATTGTTCTATTCGTTATCTATATTATACTTTTCTACATTCATACCAAATTCCAAACCCTTGTTGTGGACAAGTTCCTCAAGTTCAGCGAGGGACTTTTTACCGAAGTTACGGAATTTGAGCAAATCAGCTTTATGGAATGCCACAAGGTCGCCAAGCGTTTCCAACTCGGCAGACTTCAAGCAGTTAAGTGCTCTCACAGAAAGATCCATATCGATCAACTTAGCTTGCAGGATTTGGCGAATATTCTTATTCGTATCCTCCATAACCTCTTGAGCGACAGGATAATCTTGAGTATCAAGAGCGATATTCTCATCAGAAAGCAAAGCGAAGTGCTGAATCAAGATCTTGGCAGCTTCCTGAATAGCATCTTTAGGGTGGATAGATCCATCAGTATCCACTTCGATGACGAGCTTCTCGAAGTCGGTTTTTTGCTCGACACGGTAAGGTTCAATCGTATATTTCACGTTGCGGATAGGCGTGTGCGTAGAATCTACAGCAATCACGTCAATACCTTCGTGCATTTGACGATTGTCTTCTACCGGAACATAACCGCGACCCTTGTCGATGGTGATCTCCATATTCAGACGCACGGTGGGTTCCATGCGGCAGATCAGCAATTCCGGATTGAGCACCTGGAAATAATTGAGATAGCGGTTCATATCACCTGCAGTGAAAGTGTCCTGGCCGCTGATCACGATGGAAACCTTCTCAGATGTATAACCTTCTACCTTATTTTTGAGGCGTACTTGCTTGAGGTTAAGAATAATGTCGAGAACATCTTCCATAACACCAGGGATGGAAGAAAACTCTTGTGAAACGCCTTCAATCTTCACAGATGTAATGGCATAGCCCTCTAATGATGAAAGCAACACGCGGCGCAGGGCATTTCCGACGGTAACGCCGAAACCCTGTTGCAACGGACGAAATTCAAATATTCCATGAAAATCGTCGGCCTCATTCATGATGACCTTATCGGGTTTTTGAAATGTTAATATTGCCATTGTTATTTGTTTTTAATTATCTTTTGGTTTAATGTTTATGGTTTATGGTTTATGGTTTAGGTTATCAGGTTGCCTTAAACCTTAAACCCTAAACCTTAAACCTTACTTGGAGTACAACTCGACGATGGCCTGCTCGTTGATAGTCTCAGGAATTTCCTCTCTCTGAGGATATTGCATGAACTTACCAACTTTCATATTGCCGTCCCATTCGAGCCATGCATAGTTCATGGACTTACCGCTGAGAGAATTTTCGATGACTTCAAGAGTCTTGGAACGTTCGCGAACCTCCACGATGTCGCCCGGTTTCAACAACATGGAAGGGATGTTGCAGATAACGCCGTTAACGGTGACATGACGGTGGCTGACCAGCTGACGAGCAGCGTTACGAGTCGGGGCGATACCCAAACGGAATACCACATTGTCAAGACGAGACTCGATGAGTTGCATCAAGTTCTGACCCGTGATACCTTTCATGCGGGAAGCCTGATGGAACAATTTACGGAACTGGCGCTCCAGAATACCATAGGTGTATTTTGCTTTTTGCTTTTCTTGGAGCTGCATACCATACTCAGAGAGTTTGGAGCGTCTGCGAGACTGACCATGCTGACCCGGAGCATAGTTCTTTCTCTCGAAATATTTGTCGGGACCGTAGATGGGTTCCTTGAATTTTCTTGCGATTTTCGTTTTGGGTCCTGTATATCTTGCCATAACTTATATTTTTTCGATGATAAATGAAATAAATTATACTCTTCTGTGTTTCGGAGGGCGGCAACCGTTGTGTGGCAACGGGGTGACATCCGTGATCTCTTCCACGATGATACCAGTGGTGTTGATAGAACGGATAGCGGATTCGCGGCCTTGTCCGGGACCCTTGACATAAACTTTCACTCTGCGCAGACCAAGGTCGTAAGCGACTTTCGCGCAATCTTGAGCCACCATCTGAGCGGCGTAAGGAGTGTTCTTCTTAGAACCTCTGTATCCCATCTTACCGGCAGATGACCATGAAATCACCTGGCCGTCGTTGTTGGTAAGGGACACGATAACGTTATTAAAAGAGGCGTAGATAAATGCCTTACCAGAAGCCTCAATTCTAACGACTCTCTTCTTAGCTGATTTTGTATTTTTTGCCATACTGATATTATTCTGTCGTGATTAATTACTACTTGGTCGCTTTCTTCTTGTTGGCGACAGTTTTCTTACGTCCCTTACGTGTACGTGCATTGTTTTTGGTGCTCTGACCGCGCACGGGCAGACCCAAACGGTGACGGATGCCTCTGTAACAACCGATATCCATCAAACGTTTGATGTTCATCTGCTCCTCTGATCTGAGCGGACCTTCCACTTTCAACTCATTCACTAATCCACGAATCAATGCCAACTCATCGTCGTTCCATTCATTTACCTTTTTATCCCAGCTGATGCCGGCTTTGGTCAGAATCTTCTGGGCAGTGCTTCTGCCGATTCCGTAAATGTAGGTCAAGCCGATTTCACCGTGTTTGTTTTTAGGTAAATCAATACCTGCAATTCTTGCCATATTACTTTATTGTTTTTATGATGATTAATTATTTAATTCCAATCTTAACCCTGACGTTGTTTGAATTTAGGGTTCTTCTTGTTTATGACATACACCACACCATGGCGTCTTACCACGATGCAATCTTCTGATCTTTTTTTAACTGATGCTCTGACTTTCATTTTATTCTTATTTTTATTATTAATATTCTACCGAGCTATTGTCCCTAACGGGACATTCAATGAATTAATTTTTATGTCTATACGTGATACGACCCTTAGTTAAGTCGTAAGGAGACATAGCCACTTGGACTCGGTCTCCAGGAATGATTTTGATGTAATGCATACGCATTTTGCCCGAAAGGTGAGCCAGAATTTCGTGACCGCTCTCCAAACGAACTCTGTATTGTCCGTTTCCTAACGCTTCGATTACCTCGCCGTCAATATCAACTGCTGCTTGTTTTGCCATATTCTCTATTCTATTTTTTAATACAATTCTTCTGTTCCAATAACTTCACCCAACAGCTTATAGGACGAGATAACCTCAGTGCCATGCTCGGTGATAATCAACTGATGTTCATAGTGTGCGGACGGTTTGTGATCGCGTGTGCGAATGGTCCATCCGTCGTTCTCCATCACGATTTTGTGAGTACCCATATTGATCATCGGTTCGATGCAGATGCACATACCGGGTTCAATGCGTTGACCGGAACCTTTCGCCCCGTAGTTCGGGATGTCGGGTCTCTCGTGCATATCTTTTCCGATGCCGTGACCGCACAACTCACGTACAACGCCGTAGTTGAACTGGCTCACGTAACGTTCCACCGTATATCCGATGTCACCGATGGTGTTACCTGCCTTTGCGACCTCGATGGCCTTGTAGAGCGACTCTTTGGTACGTTGGCAAAGTGCGTGCACCTCTTTGGAGACTTCGCCCACCTCAAAGGTGTAGCAGAAGTCGCCGTGATAGCCGTTCAGTACTGCGCCACAATCGACAGAAATGATGTCGCCGTCGCGCAGATACTGATTCGGATAAGGGATGCCGTGCACCACCACATCGTTGACAGAGAGACAAAGGGCGGCCGGATAACCTTCGTAACCCTTGAAAGAGGGTATGGCGTGGTGGTCGCGGATGCACTGCTCGCCGATCTGATCGAGATAGGTGAGCGGCACGCCGGGCTTTATACACTTGGCGACTTCTGCCAGTGTTACCGCCACCACTTTCGCGCTCTCCTTGAGCTTTGCGAATTCAGCTTCCGACTTATATTTGACTCTTCTGAACATCGTCATCTATCACAAAAATTACATACGACCGCCATAGATGCCACCGCCGGTACGGCCTTTGATACGGCCGGACTTGGTGAGACCATCGTAATGGCGCATCAACAGGTGACTTTCAATTTGTTGCAGCGTATCCAGGACAACACCCACCATAATGAGCAGGGAAGTACCGCCAAAGAACTGTGCAAACTGTTGGTTGACACCGAACATACGCACAACTGCGGGAAGGATAGCCACGATACCCAAGAAAATGGAGCCAGGGAGCGTGATGCGAGACATGATTTTGTCGATATACTCTGCAGTCTGCTTGCCAGGTTTCACACCGGGGATAAAGCCGTTGTTCTTCTTCAAATCTTCTGCAATTTGCTGCGGGTTGATGGTGATTGCCGTGTAGAAATAGGTGAAGGCAATGATCAACAGGAAGAAGACGACGTTATAACCCAAACGGTTGTAATCGATGAAGCTGCTCCAGAAACCAGTAGTGGTCTCTTGGGAAATGTTGACGAATGTCAAGGGGATGAACATCAGGGCTTGCGCGAAGATGATAGGCATCACACCAGCGGCATTCACCTTAAGAGGCAGATAATTGCGCACACCACCGTATTGTTTGTTACCGATAACGCGTTTTGCGTATTGCACGGGGATGCGGCGAGTGCCTTGAACGAGCATGATACAAAGACCAATGATGATCATCATCAAGACGATTTCGATGATAAAGACGATAGGACCGCCGTTCATCTCGGTGATACGTGCCGTGAACTCAGCTTTGAGAGCGAAAGGCAGACGTGCGATGATACCGATCATAATGATCATGGAAATACCGTTACCGATACCGTTATCCGTGATACGTTCGCCGAGCCACATGATGAACAGAGTGGCGGAAATCAGAAGGATAAATGCGCAGATACCGAATGCGGAGAAACCGAGGATACGGGTTTCCAACATAGAGGGAGCGATAGCGCCAGGGAACTGACCGGTGAGCTGGGCGATGTAAGCGGGAGCTTGCACTGCGAGGACACCGACGGTCAGATAACGGGTAATTTGGTTGATTTTCGTACGGCCGCTCTCACCTTCTTTGGCCAGTCTTTGGAAATAAGGGACGGCGAGGGTGAACAGTTGGACCACGATGGAGGCGGTGATGTAAGGCATGATACCCAACGCAAAGATAGACGCGTTGGAGAATGCACCACCGGAGAAAAGGTCAAGCATGCCGAGGATGCCCTCACTTGCCGCTTTAGAGAAAGCGGTCAGAGCACCGGGGTTGATACCCGGGAGCACCACGTGCGCGCCTAAGCGGTAGATCAGGATGATGAAGAGGGTATAGAGAATACGTTTTCTCAATTCCTCAATCCTGAAAATATTTTGGATGGTTTCGATAAATTTTTTCATTGTAGGCTTGTTTTAATGAAAATTACTCAGCTGCGGGAGCGTTTACGAGCTCAGCGGTACCACCGCATTGCTCAATCATGGCTTTCGCCTTTGCGGAGAACTTGTCGGCCACCACATGCACCTTTGCGCTCAGCTCACCCTTGGCGAGGATAGCGATGAGGTCGTTTTTCTTGGCCAGACCGTTGTTCACGAGCACTTCGCGGTCGATCTTTTCAAGATTCTTCTTCTCAGCCAATTGTTGCAACGTGCTGACATTGATTGCGTTGTACTCCACGCGGTTGATGTTTTTGAAACCTCTCTTAGGCAATATTCTATAGATAGGCATTTGACCGCCTTCGAAACCGATCTTACGGCTATAACCGGAGCGGGATTGTGCGCCTTTGTGACCACGTGTGGAAGTACCACCCTTGCCGGAGCCTTGTCCTCTACCGATTCTACGTTCGCTATGTGTTGATCCTTTTGCCGGTTTTAAATTGTGTAAATCCATCTCTTTGATATTCAATTGGTTATTAAAAATTATAATTCTTCAACTTCCACTAAATGTCTGACAGCATCCACGATACCCATAATTTGGGGAGTGGCTTCGTGTTCAACAGTTTGGTGCATTTTGCGAATGCCTAATGCTTCTAAAGATCTTTTCTGACGTGCGGGTCTGTCAACCGCGCTTCTTACTTGTGTGATTTTAATCTTTTTCATCCCTACTAAATTTATTTTACATTATTAATATTCAAAAAAAAATAGTCCATTTTTGAAGGAAAAATGCAACTATTTTGACAAAACGAAACCATAAAATCTCCTCTCCACTACCCTACTCAATATTCATTACAGTCCGTGAAATCAATAAGTTACGCGATTCAAAACCTACTTCCCTACTCGCCTATGCATTCCACTTCAAAAAGCCTGCAAAAATACATTTTTTTTGTTATCCACAATCGACTGGGGATATTTTTTTTGTATTTTTTGCAAAAAACGCTTATCTAATTGAACAACAATACGTTGAATCATTGTTCAAATCTCTGCCAATTCATAATTCACGATTCATAATTTCATCGTCATTCATCGCCATTCATCGCATCATCATATCATCCCATCATCGTATCATCGCCATTCATCGTTTTTCATCGCATCATTCATCGACACCCGTCTCAACCTCATATTGATGCTTGATGTAGCCTGAAATGCCGTAAAGTGGGATGTTCTCCATCCAGCCTTGGTCCTTATAGGGAAGCATGGAACATCTCAGGCCTTTCAGTTGCTTGTCAGCGTGGTCGTTCACCACAAAGCCATGCATCGACTTGCTCTTCACGTTCACCTCAGCCTTTACCTCAATGGGGATGATCCTTTCCTCCGTTTGCACGAGGAAGTCTATTTCCTGGGTGGAATTTTCTTTGCTGAAATAGTAGATGCCCAGATCGTCAAAGGTTTTCAGTTGTTCCAGTACATAATTCTCCGAAAATGCTCCCTTGTACTCCTTGAAAACATCGTTATTCGTCAACATGAGTCGGACCGGGGCTTTTGACATGGCCCCTAATAAACCTACGTCAAGCACATATAGCTTGAATGCGTCAAAGTCCTCGTAAAAGCTCAATGGCATATCGGGACTTGTACAACGATGTATCTTGTAAACCAATCCCGCATTCACTAACCATTGGATTGCTGATTCCAGTTCCCGTGCGCGGCCGCCAGACTTAACAGCACCATAGATGAACTTCTTGTTTTCTTTGGCCAGTTGCGCGGGAACGCTTTGCCACACTAACCGCACCCGCTCCGTCTCGTTGCCAGCATGTTTGGCGAAGTCGTTGTCGTATGTCTTCAGAATGTCTTTCTGGATGGAACGGACTTTGTTCACATCGCCTATGGTGGTATAATGTAACACCGCCTCCGGCATGCCGCCTACGTAGTAGTATTGTCTCAGATATTCTTCTAGCATTGAGTGAAGAGGTGCCGGAATGTCCCATTCGGGGCGCATTACGATTTGTGCCAGTTGATCCGCACCTTTCGCCCATAGGAATTCTTCGAAGCTCATGGGAAACAATCTCAGCAAGTTCACTTTTCCGACAGGGTAAGACTCCCCCTTCCTATGGGTAGTGCCTAATAAGGAGCCTGCTACCACCACATGTTGCTTACGAGCGTTGTCGCAAAACGATTTCAGACTGTCCAACCCACGCTCTGCCTCCTGTATTTCGTCCAGAAAGATCAGCGTGCGACCGGCTATAATCCTTTTTTGAGTATAGGCTTCGAGCCACTCCTTAATGCGGTTCACATTCAAGTTCTTGGCAAAGAGCGATTGGGCTTCGGTGTCATCATGAAAGTTGACATAAACCAAATTGTCATATTCATTTTTTCCGAACTCCTTCAACAACCAAGTCTTACCCACCTGTCGAGCACCCTCAAGCACCAAGGGTTTTCGGTCAGGATCATTCTTCCATTTTAGTAGTGAGCCATACAGTTTTCTTTTCATTTTCTTGCTGTTTAATATAGACGCTGCAAAAATACTAATTTTTAATAATATAGCATTTTTTTTGCCAAATATTTTGGGGAATAATTGTCCTGTTTTGCCAAAAATATTGGGGAATAATTGTTTGTTTTTGCCAAAAGTATTGGGGAACTGCAAATGATATTCATCGCCATTCATCGCACATCCCGCGCCTAATCCCGCGAAATTCCAACCCGAATATTTAACGATTAATAAACTGTTAAATAATTTATTTTCACAAGAAACTGATATTGAGCGACAAAGAAAATTTCGCAAAAGACTTGACAAACGACCATTTTTAATGTATTTTTGTAGCCATAATCAATTAACACGCGCACTCCGCGACGAGCAGCGCCAAGCATTCAAAGAAATGAAAGAAATCAGCATGCAAAACCGGGAAGACCATCTGCATGAGTATCGCGAGATGCGCGAGACTATACGGGAGGAGATCAAAAGCCTTCAAGAACTCCGACAAACCATGAGGGAAAATGAGGAGAAATTTCACCGACAACTGGCAGAGGACCGTGAGGAAGATCGAAAGCGTAGCCAAGAACGCGAAGCGGAATACGATAAGAAGCTCGAAAAGGAACGCATCCAGAGGGAGAAAGAATTGAAAGCCGAAATGAAAGAAAGGAAGGAGAAGTTCGAGGCTGAAATGAAAGAGAGGGACGAGCAGTTCGAGGCAGAGCGGAAGAAGCGGATGGAGGAAGAAAACCGGAACAGGGAGGAATACTGGAGGCTGTCCAGGGAGACCGACAAAAAGATCAAGGAACTTTCCACGCGATTCGGCACCACCACGGGCAACATCATCGAAGGGTTGATGAGCTCCACCGCCATCGACATGTTCACCGAGGCAGGTTACAACATGCACACTAAACATAAGAACATGAGTTTCAAGACCACCAATCCCAACGACAGCATGGAAGTGGCCGTGTTCCTGTACAATGACACCTCCTCTATTGCCATCGAGGTAAACGCAAACTGCAACAGGAAAGACATCGACCGTTTCCTGGAAAAGATGAAGAAATTCAGAAGGCTTTTCCCTCGGTATGCGGATCTGGAGGTATTGGGAGCCATCGCCGCCGTCAACTATGAACTGACGACTACGCGCACGAATGCGACCTCATCGTGGTGCGCACTGACAGCGACAACTTCTTTGCCATCGACCCCTGCAACGTGAGCACGCTGAAGAGATTCTAAAAAAGGCGTGACCGCAACGGCCACGCCTTGAAATCATATTGCCTTTATTTGTGGATTACGGCATCGTTAAAATGACCGTGGAACCATAAGACTCACTTTCAGGACAGCCGTTGAGGTTGAGGATCGGCATGATGGTGATCGGGTCTCCACTGGAAACTTGTACGTTTTTCGATTGCGCAGCCGTAGCGATGAGGTCGAAATCAATGGTCACCCACAAGTTATAGGAACCGTTGTCCTCGATAAAGGAAGTGTTGACTAAATTAGGGTAGTCTTTCCCACGGACAATAAGCACGTTTGAACCACCGGCAAAGACTCCATAACCACAATAGTCATTGTATATCTTGTCAGCGTCGAAATCAATGACAGGAGAATAGACATACTGAGCCGTGATGGAGTCTGCTTCCTGGCTCACGCCCAAACTCGGACAACTCTCCGTGTTGTCGCCATCGTCAGCGTTCTTCACACAGCGGACTGAGTACCCAGCGTCGAAACTCATCGAATCTGATAATAACAGCGAACCATCATAGGAATCAATATGGCGACCCACTGCTAATGGTATATTCCATTCACCCACTCCTGCCGAAGTAGTGGTCCAAAAATAAGCGCCCCAACCCTCTGAATCAAATGTTGTTGAGACGACATAACCAGCATAAACAGGAGAGAATCCCGATCCCGAATTTAATCCGCCTTGGTTATAAAATTGTTCCCACTCAGCATTGCTCGGCACATGCCAACCATTGGGGCAAATACCTTGCACTCCGCTGGGATTGGACGATGAAGCATCAGCTCCGTTCATCACCGCAAACCAGTTATAGAGATAACCTCGTTCATTCAAATCCATTTCAGAATCGGTATTGTTGTAATAATAAGGTGGTTCTTCAACATAGTGATAACTTGATGGTGTACCGAAAGTTATCGCAGTACTGTCTGCAAAGTGAGTCGTACGCAAGTTCTGCTTCATCCAGCATTGGTCGCCGATTTGCACCGTGCTATAGACATTGCCATCAACGTCTTCGACAGTGGCGGGACAGGTTGAAATGACAGGGGAGGTTTCGCAATTGGCTGTAAAACTGAAAATCGCAGTATTGTTCGCGGTATCAGACAAACCATTCACAGTATAAAGTAGATTGTCGTCAGGTCCGAACAAGTCAATGCCAACCTCATGATCATAGTATCCTTTGTTCCAAACTAACGAAATATTAACTCCGTCAATCAACTCTAAAGTTACTGTATCTTTAGTCTGGGTGCTTTGTATTTGGTGGTCAAGAGCTATAAGAGTGTCCACGACAACCTCGTTTTGTACCACCTCCAAAAAACCACCATTCCAGCCATCACCATAATTGTCAACAAGTATGAACGTATAGGGGCATTGGTCAGCAGCAGGAGTCGTGTGGACATTAAAATCTTCGATAGAGTAACTGCTCGAACAATTTGGCCCCATAATAGTCAAAGTCACATCCATAGTATCTTCATTATACTCGGACGGGATTGGGAAATAGGCATACCCGTCTTGTAAGAATCCATTACTCGACTGGTCAGGGAAGTCTAAATAACAGAAATAATCAGATTCATCGTAATTCTCGCTGTTGAGAACCGGAATACGAATTTGGTAGTCCCCTGTTGCCAGATCTGCCAACACACTATGGCTGCCTTCAGGTCCAAACGACGGGCACATGAGAACAGAAGGGAATGTGATACTTTGCTCCTCACAGTTGTCATAGGACATCCGTGCCTCTACATTAGAAACAACAAAACCCTCAAAATGATTCGATGCATAAAATATTATTTCATTGTCATTCGGATCATTGTATGGATTATTGAAGTAAAAATTTCCCTCAAAGGATTCTTCATACGTTCCCTCACCATTACTATAGGAGACAATAAAATCAACATCCACATTATTCCAAAAGATAGAATTAACATAATCATTAGGGTTAACTGATACCGACAAACTAAGTGTTCCATCGTCGTTCATCATGGCGTTTGCTGAACCAGCAACAAATTCAGGGCAGATATCAGGCAGCGGTACAATGACGCTAAGCGGTGTTCCATCTATCACCGTCATTTGAGTATCGCATCCCGCAACGATGGCATGCGCCGTGACATCAACCGTTCTTCCAGCGAAGTCTAGCAGATCCAATGTGGCAACAACGTTTCCATTGTTCAATTGGGCACCCGTCTCAGATAATTCAGGAGAATAGTAATTATTATCAAGAGAAACTCCAGCTGCATATACAGTATAGTATTGTCCTACAACAGTTGCGCCCTGAGGAACAGAGACAGAAGTGCTGAATTCATCGCCATCCTGCAAAGTCGTTCCAAGGGTTGCACAAGTTGTACTGGTAACTTCCATGTCTTTGACACAGCGCACAGACAGGCCAATATTTTGCATAATCGTTCCGCGTCGAACACCGACATACGAAGATAACAAGCGATGGTAGATGGGTTGAGTTAACCAGTAATTTAATTCGCTCATTCTTGTGGAGGAAGTCCAAAACCAAGCGTCATAATTACTGTTTTCAAAAGTACCACTGTTATAACCATACACTCTTCCAATAGCGCGAGCTGAAAATTGAGAAAGATTGCGGTCGTTGTACAATTTGTCACCTGGAGCTCCGCTTCTTGAAGAATACGCCCATTCGTCACCATAAGCCAATTTGCCAGCATGGTCACCACGTTCTCCTGTAGTATAAACATCCATAGCTGTCCAATTGGATTCCATGACATTCCACTCCGCATCACTTGGCAGGTGCCAACCTGCAGGGCAGGCAATCTTGGCGGCTTCCCAATTGTAACAGTAACCATAGATTGAATCGTTCGCGTCAGGACGCACATAATGATACGGTTCGGAGGAGCTCATTGTCATGTCACTGGTTTTGTTTGTACCAGCTGGTTCGCGCAGGTTGGTTTTCGTCCAGCACATGCCACCAATCTCCACAGTCTCATATTCTTGTCCTCCGGGAACGACCATTTTGTTGGTGCCACAGATGAAAGGAGTTGCGGGAATCGTCAGCGACACATTCGTGACCATCACATCAAACGGAGCAGAACCTCCACTACCATCGTTACGCCACGCAAACACCAGTTTACCCAAACCGTTGCGTGCAGGGTTCTTCACCTTGACGCTGAAATGATGCAAGTCGCTGCCATTAGTAAGTTGGATACGATACGTATTGGTTGATGACATATCAGATGAATAGCCAATGAAAGGAACTGCACCCATATTGTCAGATGTTGCATTTACTACATTTTCGGCATTATACTCTACATCCCATTGGGAGACAAAGGCCATCAGGTAATCGCAACAACCTTCACCACCCGCTTTCGCATCAAATTCCAACAAGAGACTGTCGTTCTCCGGGAAAGAGAAGTACGTTTCAGCCGTAGTGAATGATGTCACATCAGGAAGATAGGAACATGTATCGCCATCATGAGTCACAAACAAAGCCGATTGAGTCGTTCCTGCAGGAACACCCGTCATGAAATAGTTTTTCGAAGCACCACTATACAAAATCCATTCTTCGTTATCGGAAGAGAAGTTGGTCGAATAAGGCAATACATTATCCGTGACATATTCAGCAACAGAAAGATTGGAAATCACAGGACCAGGTTGTGTACCCGCACTGGCATCCGTACGCCACAAGAAGACAAGTTTGGCCGTGTCACCTGGTGTCGGGTTGTTCATCAAGTCGTTGATGTGCACAACGTTGCCATCCGTCAGATTGAAATAATACCTCGACAAATCCGTACTACCGCTGGCCACATTTTTATAATGACGGAAATCAAAAGCATTGGTTGTTACAGGCACGACGGAAGTGGTAGAATTCGGTGTAAAGGATTGATCCATTGGACAAAGATAAACCATCAAATAATCGTATGAAGACTCTCCTCCTACACTCACATCGAAAGTCAACTCGATAGGATTTTGATTATCGGGCATCTTCAGATACTTTTCTGCGGTCACAAACGTATATTGGCTAGTAAAATAACCACAAGTGTCAAGATACAGTGAATCATTGGTGATAAAGAGCATTGAATCACCATCATCTGTAAGTTTGCCTGTTTTCCAATAGTTCTGACAATCGCCACTATTCATCCACCACTGTTGACGGTCAGAGAAATCTGTGACATACGGAAGCTCGTCAGGGATAACAGCCATTCCTGTCATAAATTTAATCTGATCGCCAAAGAACACTTCATCACCCACCTTCATGAAAGTACGAACATAGTAGGTGGTATTATAGTCCAAATTTGAGATAGGCAATATGAAAGTATTGTCTGCATTGATACTTGTACTCTCCACAAAGTTGTCCTCAAAGGTGGGATTTATATGTTTGCCATAACACACACCCACTTTGCTTATAATCTCATTATTGGGATTGTGAACATAACCATTGACTTTCGCGCTATTATCTGTAATATCGCTAACGTTGTCAGTATAAACATCCACATCCAAAACACTCACATATAAATCCGTGATAATGGGGCCCGGCTGGGTACCGCTACCTCCATCTGTATGCCAAAGGAAGACTAATTTGGCAGTATCACCATCTTGCAATGTGGGATTCTTCAGGTTCGCTGCAATGCGCAACGTACCATCCGTCAAATTCAACTTATAAGGACCGTTTTGATTTCCCGTCTGTGAAAGATAGTTCGAGAAATCCATCGCATTGGTGTTGTAATCAAATGCATAATGATCTGTTGTGATATCTTCGTTTACAGGAACGAGCAATACTTTCATCCAGTCGTAACTACCCTCACCGCCGCAATTCACATAGAATGTGACGTGTACGGAGTCTGTCTGCGGCATCCGCAACAGACGTCCTGCACTAATATTGGTTGTGGCACTCGTATAGTATTGGGCTTGTGTTCCGTCATTGTATGTGACATACATCGCCGAATCCGTATAGTCGGTTAAAAGACCGAAATTCCAATAATTCTGAGTCGTCGAAATGGTATGTTCCACAAGCCAATCATAGCCATCACTGAAATTAGTTTTGTAAGGCAATGTTACCACAAAAGTACTATGTTCCGTTTGGAAAGACAACTCGTCACCATAGCTGATGACTCCGTTGCCACTCAAGGCGTACGCACGCACGTAGTACTTCGTATTCGGAACCAAGTCTGTAAGATTATAAGAGTAGGAACCGTTCAGCTGGTCCAGAACCACATTTATACAATTCTCGCCACCCAAAGTCACACCCGGGTATTTGCTGTAACATAAGCCGCGCTGAAGATTTTCCGTAAGTGTGGTAGTCATGGTACTATACACTGCGGCGGCATTATAAGCAATGTCCGACACAGAGTCGGTTTTGATCCTGAGAGGTATCACTTCTACTGAGGAAATAATGGCCGGCGGTTCTCTCAACGTTGATCTGTCATTACACCACAAGAACACCAGCTTGGCTGTGTCTCCAGCACTCAGAGGGTTATCGATAAGGCAACTTAAGTGCAAATACCGCGAACCATCATTATCCGTCACGTAAGAATAATCCCCGCTTGGGAAACGCAAAGCATACTGGCTATAGCTATGTCCTGAATATGGGGTCACATTCGTGTCAGCTGCGCTGAAGAGCATACTCTTAGGTGCCAAAAAGACCTTCAAATAGTCATAACTTGATTCTCCATACATTCTGACATCAAGATTAATGGTAAGGGAATCTGAGGCATCCATCAATAAGAGACGTTCTGCCATGACCGTAACAGGCTTCAAATCATTATAACCAGGAGTTTCCCCATTCGTGGTGATAAAGAGAGCAGGATTCTGATTAAGCAGATCCGTGCCCATCATCCAATAGTTCGTACAATTGCCATTGTTAAGAAACCAGTTCTCATTATCGCCTTCTTCACTGAAATCCGTGAAGTACGGGAGTGCCGCCACATTCATAGCCGTCAACGTTGTGAACGTCAACGCCTCACCGTAGGAGGTACCCTTCGCGTTGGTAGCGAATGCACGCACGTAGTAAGTGGTACTGCTCTGAAGCTGGTCGATGACAAGATCGAAGACATTCTGCGTGCAAGGCTGGTCGCATTCAACATACTGGTTCGTCTCCGACACCACAGGGTATTGAACCGTAGCCGTTTCTGGGAAATCTGCGTTAGTGCTGAGCTCAAAACCCTTTGCCGTTACATTTTCAAACCATCCGTTGAAGAGGATGTTTCCATAGACTCTGGCAGATTCTGCAGTGATATACACCGCTGGCACGCTATCGGTAGTCACAATGGGGGCGTATTTCAACGACTCACCTGCTTTGGACAGCTTCGGATAGCGGGACAGCTTGCCGGCCACCGTAAGGAAGTCGGCACGAGTGCCGTCATAGGCACTCACCTCGCCACTGCGGGTCAAGCCATCGTCATTCACCTGCGCGTTCGCGCCGGGAATGCACATCAGCCAGACCGCTGTGCATATTAATATATATAGTATCCTTTTCATAATATTCCTTTCTTAGATTTTATGATTAGGATTAATAGACATACACGAAGGTGACCTTGTCGCCATCTTGCAAGTTGTAACCGTAGTTAGCGTTAGGATTATATGTAACAGTTTTGTTATTATTGACACTGATAACGCCACTAGCAGTACTGCCCACCATCACACCATTGATATACATAAGCACTTCGGTATCCTCCTTAGGAGTGTTAGCCAGCGTTAACTGTTGGATATTGTTCGGAGTAATGACCGTAAGTTCGGAAGCGGTGTGGATATTGAGATCTTCCAAATAAGGTTGCAGGAGGTTGGGCAGGAGGTTGGGTAGATTCTGCTGCATATAACCAGCCAAATACGTTGGCAGCATAGTGTTGACCTCTGTCATCAATTGGGCTTTAAAGAGAGCCAAAGAGTCACTAATAGCCTGTTTCATTTCATCGACAGTCACATAGCCAGTAAGATCGGTGGCAGGAATGGTAATGGTCGTGTTCGTGTTAGCATTAGCCGTAAAATAACCTTTCGGCGTATTGCCATAGTTGATGAACAAAGTGTCGTTGTTTACCGTGGGGATTTCAGGCGTGTTTTGGATTTCATTGTAGTTATAGACAGGTTTGTTGGCTTCTTTTGCCCATCCCGGAACCGTGGGATCAACTTCCTGCTTGAGATAACTATTCAATGTGTCGTTGAGTTTGTTCTCCGTCACATAGTTGCTCAAATCAGGAGCCGGAATGTCAATCGTATTTCCTTGTGCGGCATTCGTCGTGAA
>CAMKLG010000041.1 GCA_946413585.1 uncultured Bacteroidales bacterium | reverse complement strand
GCGCCATGAACCCAACCCCCACATACCCGCCAAAATCCTCCTGCTCCGCTATCGGCGGTTATCGGTACTTCTTCAACGGACAGGAGGCTGATAATGAGGTGCTTGGAGAAGGGGCTCTGGCAGGGTACGAGTTTCGAGAGTGTGATACGAGATTGGGTCGGTGGTGGGGAGTAGATCCGGAAGTGTCAAAGTTTCCTGATGAAAGTCCATTTTTGTTTTGTGGAGGAAATCCGATATTATATTTGGATAAGTATGGTCGCTACAAGTTACCGGAAAAAGAAGCTAAAAAATCAGCTATATTTGCGAAATATCTTAATTCCTATATGAAAAAAGATGTCCTCAACAGTTCAAACATTATGCGCGGATTACAATTGTATGGAGAATTAACAGTGGCGGAAATAGAGGAACTCCTGACACCTGGAAAAGGGCCGGAAATATACATAGTTAAGAGTAGCGACATTAGTAATGCTTCCGGCGAGTTAATATGGAGAGATAAAAAAACTTCCACTATCTATATTAATCAAGATATCATTAATCTTCTCAATACAGCTGATGATAACACACGTCAGGCTGCTCTCCTTTTTGTAATTAGCACCTTATTGCACGAAACAGCTCACTATGGTGATCACATGCACGGTGGATATGACGAAGACAACCTAGACGCATACTACAAAAATGGTTATGATTATGAGGGGTATCCTGTGTTAAAATCAGCTTATAGTGATAGGGGACTGGTTTTCGAATCCGATGTATATTTCTATGAAGGAGTTAGCAACACGGAGGAATTTTGGAGTAGGACCATTGATAATTTGCAGGATGCAATGGAAGTTGTAAAAGAGAAGTCAAAAACAGAAGAAGGAAGAAAAGATCTTCCCACCGTACCGAAACCATGAAAACATTGCTAAGTATTGCTGTTGTCTTATTAATGAGCCTGTTCTCTACGGAAACCCTATCATCACGAGGGGCGTTCTTTGAAGAGAACCACTCCCTTTGCGCCGAGCATCCTGAAGTGGATTCCGCCCTAATCATGACTTTTTTTACAGATTCAATGGTTAAATGGTACTTTCGATTGTCACAATTTGACACCATATACATTATCACAAACCATTTCACTGAAAATGTAACGATCACCCATCACGAAGGGGACGAAAAAACGATTGTGTTTGTGTCAAGAGAAATGGCACCGCCTACCCTTGTTTCAGACAGGCAGCTTAACCTTGTATTGGAAATTCTGGGATTCGGCTGGGAAGGGCACGACAAAGTTCGACTGAGTATCGGAAGAAATACAGGAAATCAGGCCACAATTCGGGCTGTCAGAAAGCACGGACGTTGGCGTGTTTATGGAGGTAGTGTAACTTAAAGGAATAATGAATCATGCGAAAAACGATAATGCTTTTTGTTACAGCGCTAATGCTACTGCCTGCTATAGTTAATGGACAATCGTCATATAGCCGAATGGACAAATCTTGCTTGTGTGAGGATGTCTTGCGTATATTATTGTCTGACAAGATGTTCTACGCTCATCTATATTATGGACTGACGGACACCATCTATATTTCACAAAACGGATTTTGCAACACACCTTGGAGTATGTCCTACACTATCCAAGACAAGACAGTCTCTTTTGTTTTGTCGGACACGAAACTCCATCAAAATCAAGATAAGATTACGCAGGTTTGGAATATTTCTTTTGCCCAAAACAATAATCGGATCGTTTGTGAAGTTGAAGGCTTGATTTTGAACGATTCTGCAGGATCAGAACACGAGCAAGGAGTTGTCGTTCTGGAGTTAAAGAAACGCAGAGGGCAATATCTGGTGAAAAAGGCCAATTGTTTTTATGTTGTAGGAAAATCGTATTAAATTCTCACATTGTCTTAAGAAATCCTATCTTCGCGCCATGAACCGCACCGCCACATACCCGTCCCAGCCCCCTCGTTACGATAACGGGGGTTATCAAGTTGTCCCAAACTGTCCATGTTGTCTTTCTAAATAAATTGTATCTTTGCGGCGAAAACCATCGTTATGAAATACCCTATCGGCATACAGACATTCGCCGAAATTATCGACAAAGGATACGTCTATATAGATAAAACAGGTCTGCGGGTGGTGATTTTGGTAGATGAAGCGGAAATCTGCGGTATTACAGAACAGGAAATACGAAAGAATTTGGACAACGAGGTCGAGGGCATGGCTGAATCGGGGTGAACTTCTCCTCCGAGACTCGCCGGGTCGAGAGCTGGAAGGTGGTGGAGCGATGATTACCAGTTGTTTCGCAATATGATAATACTCATCATTGCGCTTCTGATAGGGCTGCTGTTAGCATTTTGCAACCCGTCCGTTCTGGCAAATGAAAGTTTAGGGAATAATCAACAACATAACTATCCGTTCCAA
Organism: uncultured Bacteroidales bacterium; assembly: GCA_946413585.1. Lineage (GTDB taxonomy): Bacteria > Bacteroidota > Bacteroidia > Bacteroidales > WCHB1-69 > F23-D06. The sequence goes on along the minus strand of CAMKLG010000041.1, from coordinate 21,755 downwards.
ATATTTTGCATCGGTCTCGTCGAATGTGGCGAGGCGGTCGCTGTCGATGTCGAGGACGGCGATGACCTCGTTGTTGTGGAAGACGGGGACGACGATTTCGCTGCGGGAGGCGGAGGAGCAGGCGATGTGGCCGGGGAATTCCTCCACGTCGGGGACGACGAGGGTTCTGCGTTCCTTCCACGCGCTGCCGCACACGCCGCGTCCGTACGCAATGCGCGTGCAGGCCAAAGGCCCTTGGAACGGACCGAGCACCAGCTCGTTGTTGATCACCCGGTAGAATCCGGTCCACCAGAACCTGAAGGTTTCGTGCAGCATCGCCGCCATATTCGCCATATTGGCGATAATGTCCACATTTTTGTCCATCACCGCTTGTATTTGCGGGAGGAGGGATTCGTATTGTTCTTGTTTGGTCATATTTGTTTGGTTTATAGTCAGGGCTCCGCTGCGCTTCTCATAGGAAGATCCCCACACTGCGCTGCGCTTCTCATAGGAAGATCCCCACACTGCGCTGCGCTTCTCATAGGGGGATCCCCACACTGCGCTGCGCTTGTGTGGGGTTAATTGCGCTTTGCGCGTCTTGCCTCTTCGAGGCTGCTTAAGGAAAGTGTTTTATTTGTATAGAAAGCGCTTGATGGAGCGTTTCGGGGTCTTCTCAAATTCGTCTTTTTTGATTTCAATGTTGAAGATCTGGGCGTATTTTGGGAGTTTTTCGTTGAGCTTCTTTAGGTTTTCTTTCATCAGTTCGGGGATGGTCTGGCGGAAACGGAGTTCGCCTTCGTAGTCGGGGAAGACGAGGGCGATGAGCTTGCCTTCGCGCTCCACCACCACGGATTCGACCACACCTTCCATGTCGTTGAGCTTGCCTTCGATTTCCTCGGGGTAGATGTTCTGTCCGGAGGCGCCAAGGATCATGGTCTTGTTGCGGCCTTTGATGAAGATGTTTTGCTTCTTGTCGATGAGGCCGAGGTCGCCGGTGCGCATCCAGCCGTCGTCGGTGAAGGTGGCGCGGGTGGCCTCGTCGTTCTTGTAGTATCCTAACATGATGTGCTCGCCCCGTACGAGGATTTCGTCGACTTCGTTGTATGGATCCTTCGAGTCGATGCGGATCTCGTTGCGTGGGAGGATATGCCCGGCGGAGCGGGGCACGAACTCATGGACGTAGCAACCACCGATCAGCGGCCCGCATTCGGTCATTCCGTAGCCTACGATGAGTGGGAATTTGACATCCAAGAGCAGTTTCTCCACGTCGGGGTTGATGGCTGCACCGCCCACGATAAAGTACTTGAGTTGACCGCCAAAGGCCTTCATCAGTTTCTTGTGGATGGTGTTGACCACGAATTTACGAAGTATGGGGAACTTGAGCAGTCGTTGCACGGCGGGCTTCTCCAAAGCGGGCATCACCGCACGTTTACAGATTTTCTCGATCACCAACGGCACAGTGACGATGATATAGGGCTTCACGTCAGCGAAAGCTTTCATCAACAGTGTTGGGGTAGGGGATTTGGTCAGGAAGTGGATGTGGCAACCGTCGGCCAGCGGATATAGGAATTCGGCCAACTGCCCGTACATGTGCGCTAACGGCAACATGGAAACAACGTTCTGACGGCCTCCGGGGGGCAGGAATTGCAGCCCTGTCTCGATGTTGGAGGAGAGACTGCGGTAGGAGAGCATCACCCCTTTCGGGTCGCCGGTGGAACCGGACGTGTAGTTGATGAGTAACAGGTCGTCAAGGTCGCGTACCGTGAAAATGTGGTTGTTTTGTGGTACCGGAAGCGGTTCGCGGGAAACCTCAACGCCCTCACGTTTGGTGGCGATAAGGGAGAAGTCCGTGAGCGAAACGATGGACTCCAGGTTCGGCATGTGCTCGGCATGCATGTTCTTCCACACATAAGGCCCCACGATGAGCATACGCGCTTCGGAATGGTTGATGAGCGCTTCGATGTCCTCGCCGGAGAACTCGTGCAGCACGGAGACGATGATGGCCCCGTAGGAGGCGATGGCCAGGTAGGAAATCGCCCACTTGGCACAGTTACGCCCGCAAAGCGCGATTTTGTCGCCCTGCCGAATGCCCATCGCTTGGAAATAGTTACGCAGGCGTGCCACCTCTTCGGCCACCTGCTGAAAAGTATAACTGTCGGTGCCGTTGTAGTCTGTCAGCGCCGGTTCGTTCCAGTATTTCGGAAATATTTCGTTGTAATAAGCGAAAAGATGCTTGGTCATTTTTGGGTAATGGTTATTGGTTAGTGGTTATGGGTTATTGAAGGTTAGAGTTTGTTGGTTTATAGTTTAGGGTTTATAGTTTAGGGTTTATAGTTTAGGGTTTAGGGGTTAAAGGGAATAGGCGGTTAGTTCATCGTTTCTTCATCGTTTCTTCATCGTCTTTTCATCGCATCATCGCATCACACGTCATACGTCACACGTCACCCTTCCTTTTTTGGCATTTCGAGGTGGCGGACGTAGATGTCGCGTTGCGGGAATGGGATTTCGATGTCGTTGGCATTGAGGGTGTTGTAGATGACTTCCTTGACTTTTGGGATGAAACCGGCCTTCTCTTCTACCAGTACCCAGCAAACGACGAAAAGATCGACACTGCTCTCGCCGAAGTCGTTGAATACCACCGAAAAGCCTTGCTTGGAGTCGATGATAGACTTGCCGGCTTCGTTCTTGGTGGCAAGCGGTTGGAGGTTGTCAACGAGCATCTGGCGCACGTTCTCCACATTCACGCCGTAAGCCACGCCTACGGGCACTTTTATCAACACATAGCCGTGGTTGCGGGTGAGGTTCTTGAAGGTCTTGCTGAAGAGTGTGGCGTTCTGGAAAGCAATCACGCAACCGTCGAGGGTGATTAACTGCGTGCTTTGATAGTTGATGCTCTCCACCTTACCTTGCACGCCGTCGCATTCGATGTAGTCGCCAACACGCAGACGACCGGTCATCAGGATGATGCCATAGACGAAGTTCTCCAGGAGGTCTTTCATGGCGAAACCGAGACCGGTGGCCAGACCCGCCATCACGATGGAGATGCCTTTACCGGATACTTCCAGAATCATCATGGCCGACAAGATGTAAAAGCCCCAGACCAAGATGGAGATGACGTTGTTCACTAAGGTGGCGTTCCCTTGTGCTCGAGGGTCTTTCTTCTTCTTACGCTTTCTGAGCATCTGATAGAATGCCTTTATGGCGTAATTCAGATAGCGGAAAAGGAAGTAGAGCTCCAGCACCAGACATATTTTGAATAAGGAGAGCTGGATGAGGCCAGGCTTGTTGAGGAAGATGAAAACGAAGGCTTTTCGGCAAATGGATTCCATTTCGAAGATTTTGGCACCCCAATAGATGCTGGCGGGCACGGAAAGTACCGCCAAAACCGGAAGCAATGCCTTGTATAGGAAGTCGTAGAACCAAGTCTGGGCGATATATTCGCCTTTGACCATCTTGGGTTGGAGTTTCTTGTAGTACTTTTGCAGTTCCTCTTTGCCTTGAACCGTTTCACCACGCTCTTTGGCAATTTTGCGGGCCAAACGGTGGGATTCGTACAGCTTGAATAAATCGTAAATGCTGGTAATCGTTTGGATGGCAGCTAGTTGGATGGTCCACCAAACCATGATTTGGACGGCCAGCAAGACGAAACCGAACCAGGATGCCACGCAGGAAACAACCATGGTGATGAGCGAAATCACCGTATAAACCATGTCACTGTCGGGCAGTTTGGCGATTTTGCGTTTCATCACCACGAACTGCCAGATGGTGAACCCCAGTAGGATAGGCGGATAGATGAGATTTACTAAGTTGTTGGGTATTAGTATGATACGGAAGATGATGACGATGAAGGCCATGAAGATAAACGGCATGTAAGCGCGAACGCCGGCACGTATCTGTTTGTCGTTCAAACGAATGAGGAGGGAGACGAGGATGACTTCCACCAACCAGGCGAAGGTGGTCATCAGCTTGATAGCCATTAGCACGAAATTTTGGGTCACAAACGCTCTGGCAATGGAAATGGAGATGGCGAAGATGGCGACTCCGCAGGCGATGGTGATGTAAGGCCGTTTGCTGTTGTCGGCAAAGAAAAGCCGCCATTTGCGTGGAAGCAGCCAGCGCATAATGACATAGCTGAGGAGGCTGGCCAAAAAGATGTAGAACAGCATGAAAACGCTGATACCCAGGATGACAGGACCACGCCATTCGGAATGACGCATAAACGGTTTGTATTTGTCTCCTACATCCTTTTTGGCGATGGCGAGTTGCCATTTGAAACGTTTTATCGTTTGGAAATAGTTCCTCCCGCCGTTGACAAAGATACTCTTTTGGATATTGTCGTATTTGGATAGAGCGTATTTGTAGAGCTTTTCAACCCGTTGTGACACTCTTTCGTAATGCTCTTGGTCACGTTCCACATTTTCAAGCATCTGCTGATAGTTGTCGCGGATGGCAGTGGCGTATTGCAAGCAGGCTTCGCGATCTTCCATGCCCTGTTGGTCAAGCATATAGAGCGATCTGTGGGCGGTGTCGAGTACCACTTTAGGGAGGAGCGCCTTAATGGAATCTGGGGCTTTGTCGAGTTCCCCATTGGGTAATAGACGCGGCGGCAGGTTCTGCAGGGTTTGAATGAGGGCGTTGTAGCGTTCAATTTCCTCAGTGAGCCGCTCCTTCATCCTGTTGTAGGGCATGTGGCGTTGTTTGAGCGAATGGTACTGCTCGGTGGCCGCCTGACAAGCGTAAGCCATGTCGAAGGTGAAGTCCGCATTTTGGGAATAGAGCATGAGGGCTATCTGGTTGCTAGTCTGCATCATGCGTACAAGGTTGGTATGCACCTCCACATAGTTTTTCTTGTACATTTCCATCATGGCTTGCTGCTCATTGTAGGAGAGTTCCAGCTCGGAGCGGAGCACGCCCAGGGTTTGTGCAAGGTCTTTCTCTTTGAGCACCGCATGCGCCTGAAACACTGTCAGCACGCTGATTGCGATGAGAAGGAGTATCTTTTTCATAATCGATTCACTGTTTTTTAAATCGGCGGCAAAAGTACGAAAAATTGGGTTATGTATGGTTGGGGGTTGAAGGTTGAGGGTTGAGGGTTGAAGGTTTAAGGGTTGAGGGTTGAGGGTTTAGGGTTTATGGGGTTGAAGGTTTAAGGTTTATGGTTTATGGTTGTGGGTCAAGGAAAGCTAGACGTAAGGTTGGATTGTAGGGCTGTCGCAGTGCGGCAGCCTTACGGGGTGTTGAAGGTGCAATGTAGGGCTGTCGCAAAGAAACAACGTAGGGCTGCCGCAATGCGACAGCCCTACGTTGTTTATGATTTCGTTGAAAATTACAGCAGCTCGTAACTTCTCTTCACGAACTCGCTCAGCTTCTCGCCGGTGAGGATGTTCTGCGAGAGCATGGCCAGATCGACCATCTGCTGGATGAGCTGCGTGCGCTTGTCGTCATCCTTCTCGTCCAAGATGCGCGTGGCGAGCGGGTGGTTGCCGTTGATCACAAGGTTGTAGTGGTCGAAGCCGCCGTAGAAACCCTGCTGGCCCGAAACCTTCTCCATATCCTTGAAACGGCGCATGAACTCGTTCTGCGTGACGGTGACGGGCAGGTCGGTCTCGCTCAAGGAGGCCACCTCCGGGGTGAACATCTGCGCGTTCACCTGCTTCTCGAAGAGCTCCTTCAGATGCTTCTGCTGGTCGTCGGAGAGTTTGGAGACGTGCGCCTCCTCCTCTTTCTCGATGAGTTTATCGACCACGTTGGCGTCCACGCGGGTGAAACGCACCTTTTCGAGCTTCTGCTCCAGCATGTTGATGAAGTGCGTGTCGAGGAAGCCGGTCATCAGCAACACATCGTATCCTTTCTCTTTCGCGTTGGCAATATAGACGTGCTGGTCGTCGGCGTTGGCAGCGTACAACATGACAATATTGCCGTTTTTGTCAGTCTGCAGCGCACTCACCATGTTGCGGTACTCTTCAATCGTGAAGTATTTGCCTTCGGTGTTCTTCAGCAAGTAGAAGTCCTTGATTTTGTCGTAGAACTTCTCGTCGGTCAGCGAACCGTATTCCAGGAAGACGCTCAGGTCGTCCCACTTCTTCTCGAACTCCTCGCGGTTCTCCTTGAACATCTGCTCCAGCTTCTCGGCCACCTTCTTGCTGATGTAGGTGGAGATTTTCTTGACGTTGTTGTCGGATTGGAGGTAGGAGCGGGAGACGTTCAGCGGGATGTCGGGCGAGTCGATGACCCCGTGCAGGAGGTTCATGAAGTCGGGCACGATGCCTTCGAGTTCGTCGGTGATGAACACTTGGTTGCAATAGAGTTGCACGCGGTTCTTCTTGAGGTCGAGTTGGTTCTTGATCTTCGGGAAGTAGAGCACGCCAGTGAGGTTGAAGGGGTAATCGACGTTCAGATGGATGTGGAACATCGGTTCCTCGAAGGACATCGGGTAGAGTTCGTGGTAGAATTTGTTGTAGTCTTCGTCAGATAGGGTAGAGGGCTGTTTCTGCCAAATGGGGTCGGTGTCGTTGATGATGCGCGGCACCTGCACGGCCTCCTCCTTTGGTTCTTCCTTTTTCTCGTTTTTCTCGTTGTCCTCGTTTTTCTCGTTGTCCTGGTTGTCTTCCTTCTTACGCCACTCGGTCTTCATGCCGCAGCGGATGGGCACGGGCAGGAATCGGCAGTACTTGTTGAGCAGTTCCACCAGTTTGTCCTCGTTGACGAACTCCTGCAGGTCTTCATCGCCCACGTGCAGAATGATTTCGGTGCCGCGGTCAGCTTTGTCGATTTCTTCGAGGGTGAACTCCGGGGAACCGTCGCAGCTCCATTTCACCGCCTGTGCGTTTTTAAGATAGGATTTGGTGAGGATATCGACACGGTCGGCGACCATGAAGGAGGAGTAGAAACCCAAGCCGAAGTGACCGATGATGTTGTTGGCATCGCCGCCCTTGTATTTGGCCATGAACTCCTCGGCACCGGAGAAGGCGATCTGGTTGATGTATTTATCGACCTCCTCGGCCGTCATGCCGATACCGCGGTCGATCACATGGATGGTCTTGTCGTCCTTGTTGACCTTCACCTCAATGGTGAGGTCGCCCAGCTCGCAGTCCGCCTTGCCCAAGCTGACCAGTGTTTTCAGTTTTTGTGTGGCATCTACTGCATTGGAAATCAGTTCTCTAAGGAAAATCTCGTGATCAGAATACAAGAATTTCTTAATCACAGGGAAGATATTTTCTGTCTGTACATTAATTTTACCTGTCTGCATAATTTTTGAATTTTGACAGGCGTTTTTGTAGCAAATATTGTGCCAGAATGGAGGCCGCTGTTATTTTTGCAACTCGTCCCCCTCAATCACTTCCACCACGTCTATATGGTCAGGGTGATATATGAATTTCACGATAGTGGCTTCTGTGGTGAATTCGCCATCTTCGCATCCATAGATGGCGAGGGTGTATTCTGTGCCTTCTTCCATGTAGTCCTCAAGCGAGAGGTACCAGACGCATGGGCCTTGATAGTAGTAATAGTCCAAGAATCCGTATTCTTGGTACAATCCAACGGTCTCATACATGTAGTTGCTAATGCTCGCGTAAGTGTTGTAAATCCTTTCGGTTTCTTCGAACTGCCAAAAATAAGTGAGTTCGTCGTCAGAAGGGGTGATATGCATCTCGTCGGCCACAAAATTCACATCAAAGTGCAGGTCGCGTTCAGGAACGGGCTTGGTGTGGAATTCGAGGACGGCGGGTTCGCCGATAAGTTCGTGCGTTTTGGGATTGATTTGGAATACGATGATCTTGAAATCATGGTCGCTGGCGAGCGTTTTCATGGTAAGTTGCCGGTTGCCTTGGAAGCAGAAGATGTCTGCAAACGAGCCATTCTCAAAATATTGCATGCCCTCTTCCATCCGTTTGATCTCTTTGATGCAGAGCGAAGTCTCCGGAGCATCATAGTCTTCATCACCGCGACTCACGAGAGTGTAGGAATAATAAGCTCGCGAATTTGAAGGGGCCACAGTGAAGCGAGCACGGGAGCCTGTCACCGATTCCATCTTCACTTTTATTTCAGTAGGGAGGAGCTCTTCCTTCGTGCAACCTCCAAGTAAGAACAAACTTAGGATAATAAAGGTTAATTGACGTTTCATGACTTGACTTTTTTGATTATAATTGTTGATATACCTTGAAGATGAATTTTACGGCTCCGGCTTGGTGAGGGCCATAGTGGTCGAAGTCGTAAGTGACATTTTTACCCTTGTAATATTGCTCGGCCTTGGTGGCGTTGACGAAAGGCACCGTGTTGTCGTCTATACTGTGGAAAATGTAGAGTGGAGCATTGGGTGTGAAAAAGAGGATGGAACTCCACATCAAAGACCGATAGAGTTCTGCGGTGTTCGGATTTTGTTTGTCGCGGCCTGCATCGGTCATCAGGTCACTCACTTTCTTGGCATTCAACATAGTGTTTATCTCAGCCACGGAGTATTTTTTCGAATTCACCCAATCGTCAAGATGTTCCATCAGTATCGGTTGGAAGAATTCGCTAAGATCCAAGTTCAAGAAGTCGCCCTCGTTGAGACCTTGAACGATCAAGGGTATAGCGCAGGGAATACCCGTTTTGTCTTCCAACATGGCTAAGTCGAACGTAGCCGCCAAGTCATAGGGACCGCCGCCGGCAAATACCTTCTTGAGGGGGAGTTCGTTTTTGTATTTGTTTTGTAGAATATTCATGACCCCCAAGGTGGTGGAGCCTCCTTGTGAGTAGCCGACCAGGATCACTTCTTCGCTTTCGGGCTCTCGTCCGATAGCTTTCAGGTAGGGTTTTACCGCCAAAGCCATGTCCACCACACTGTTGGCAGTGCTCTCAAGATGCATGTATGGGTGAACGCGGTTTGCTGTGACTCCGTATCCGATGTAGTCTGCCATCACCACAGCGTACCCTTTCGATGCCAGTATGCCTTCCAGTTGGAAACACTCAGAGGGGCATTCGCGGTTGGAACCAATGGTCCAGTGGCTCACCACGACCATGTTCTTGATTTTGCCTTTAGCAGGAAGAATCACCTTGCCGGATAAGGTGATGGGGCTTTCGTCGATGTCATGGCCAGTATAGGTGCCCGCAATCTGAATCACTTTGTTGCATTGCATCGTTTCAATCAGATTCTCCACCAAATTGGCCAAGGCGATGCTGGCCACTTTCGTTCCGTTCTCTTCGCCTAGCTCCATGGTGTGGATTTCGGAGTTCAGATTCCCGTCCACAATCACGTCACTGTATTTCACGTTCGTGACGCGGAAACTGTCGAAATCCACGATTTGAATTTCCGGTTTTTGACAGGTTGTCAAAAGTATCGCCATAAGACTAATGTATATATATTTTTTCATATTTTCTTATTTTTAACCTTCTTATTTATGTTTTATGTTCTCTTATTCCTCTTTTCCTCTCTTCATCGTCCCTTCGTCGCCTTTCACCATTTATAATAAAAACTAAACGAGAAGATGCGTGAAAAGATTTGATAGATGTTGCGTTGGTCGGAGAGGGAATTGAGTGCGCCCAACTCGAAGGCACCGCCCCAAGGGCCATCGCCCACTTCGACTCCGATCCAATTGATATTGATAGCCGGCGCCACGGCGAAGCCGCCGATGTTGTCGAAGGCAAAAAGCGCACCGACACCCAACCCCGAATAGAGTCTCACCCATTGGCGTTCGAAGTAGGTGAAGCGTGCCGTGAACAACAGATCCAGATCCCAATTCCGGATGCTTGTTGCCGGTCCTATAAGATTATGGTATTTGTCAAAAACACCCTCTTTCCAAAAAATACCTTCTATGTCGGCTTGAATGCCTAAACTGGTCACCTTAGAAACTCGGTATTGGTATTCACCGAAAATATGTCCGGTAAAACCAAGATCGAATCTCTCATCGTGCAAATAGTTGTTCGGCAGCGCACCGGGGTTTGCCCAAGTGCCGGTTATGCTTGGACCGAAGGCCATTGTTTCGTAAAGCATGTCTCCCCAGCCGATTCTCACGCTGTGCCGGCTGCCCTGGGAAGACTTGTCGTTCTGGCAAAAGGCCGTAGGGATAGCCAATGCTGCCAGAATCAGTACTAATACCACTTTTGATACTCTTCTCATTGTCTCTTTTTGCGATACTTGTTTTTTTGATAAAAAAACAAAACAGTAAAAATACAAAAAAATGCTAATGTTAAACAATTGTTTTTAAGTTTGCCGAAAGCCTTTTATGCTTTTTTTACAAACAACTGCGCATTCTCGAACTTGCAGACCTTCACCTTTTCGCCCGCTTCGATGTAGCCGTGTTCAGCGGTGGCATCGAGGATTTCTCCGTCGATGTTGATTTTGCCGGAAGGGCGGAGAATGGTCTGCGCAACCCCTTCTTTACCAATGTATTGCTCGTTGCGCATGTCCTGAGAGGTGAAACCTTTGTCGCTTTCCAATTCCGTGCGTAATGCTAACGATCCGAAACGTGTTTCCGCCAAAATCAGCTTTTTACCGAGCCAGAGCGAAATGAAGAATCCCGCCAAACTGCTCACCAATACCAATATGGTCATTTTGCTGACGTAAGCGGAAGCGTTGAATTCGGGGTTGAAGTTGAATTTGAAGCCGACGTTGAAGACCAAAGTCAGCACTAACGATGCGATAATCAGCACGATGCCGGAAACTCCTGTGACTCCGAAGCCGGGCACGACGAAAAATTCCAGCATCAGAAGTATAAGTCCTGCGAGGAAGATGAGGATTTCCCAATGTGCGGCGAGACCTTCGAGATAGTGCGGGGCGAAGAAGAGTAGGGCAGCGGTGATGGCGATGATGGAGGGCAGTCCGATGCCGGGTGCCTGCAACTCGAAGTAGAGTCCGCCCACGATGCACATGATGAGGATGCCGCTCACCACCGGGTTGACCAGGAAGTTGATGATTTTGTCGATGGCGGAAAGTTCCTGCTCGTGGATTTCGGGTTGTTGGATGCCGGCTTGTTCCAGCACCTCTTCGCGACCGCTGGCGATGCCTTCGCAGAAGCCGTTTCTCTGAGCCTCTTCGGAAGTGAATGTCAGCACTTTACCGGAATCGCTGATGCCGGCGATTTTCACGTCGGGATCGACCATGGCCTGCGCGATGTTGGGGTTACGGCCGTTGTGCTCGGCCGTGGTGCGCATGAGCGAGCGCATATAAGATTGGTATTTGTCGGGCATGATTTCCCCTTCTTGGTTGACCACCGACGCCGCGCCGATGGAGGCACCGGGCATCATGTAGATGCTGTCGCACGCGATGCTGATGAGCGCACCGGCGGATGCCGCGTTGTTGTTGATAAAGACGATGCTCGGCACTTTGGTGTTGAGCAGCAGCGTGCGGATCTTGTCCGCCGCGTCCAACTCGCCACCGAATGTGTTAAGCTCCAAGAAAAGGTAGTCGTATTTGCCCTCTTCAGCCTCCTTCACCGCCTTCTCGGTCAAACGAAGTGCTGGCTTGGAGATGTTGTCGTCAATTTTGTAGTAATAGACTTGCGTTTTCTGCGCGGAAACGCGGAAACTTGTCGCAAAAATAGTCACCAAAAGCGTCGTCAGGAAAAAACATGCTTTTTTCATTTTTCTTTAATTTTTGTTCCGGCTGCAAAAATATAATTTTTTTGCTATAGGGGAATAGGGAACTCTTAAACAAACCTAACCCAACAAACCGATATTTTTTGTACTTTTGCCGACTAATTTTTTTGCAATGAAAATAGAAAACGTAGAGCAGATTTTTGAAGAGTTCAAGAACGCTAAAATACTGGTTATCGGGGATGTAATGATTGATTGTTACATCACTGGAAGAGTGTCACGCATCAGTCCGGAAGCTCCGGTGCCGATCGTAAATGTGCAAAGTCGTAGCTATCGTCTTGGCGGCGCGGCCAATGTGGCCCTCAACCTCAAGTCGTTGGGCGCAGACCCTATCCTGTGCTCCGTCATCGGCAGCGATTCCAAGGCAAAGGTTTTCTATAACTTAATGGAAGACTGCGACTTGACCTCCGATGCCATCGTGCCGATGTTTGGTCGCCGCACCACCATCAAATACCGTATCATCGGTAACAATTGCCATATCGTGCGTGTAGATGACGAGCGGGTGCAGTCACTCAAGGAACGCGAAAAACGCCAGTTCCTGACCACTGTGGAACAGATTATCGACCACAATGACGTGGATGCCATCATTTTCGAGGACTACGATAAAGGTATTTTCTCCAAGGATTTGATTTCGGAAATCATAAACTTCGCCCATAAGAAGAACATCTTCATCGCCGTTGACCCGAAGGAGAAGAACTTCAACAACTACACCCATGTCAACCTCTTCAAGCCCAATATGAAGGAACTTTCCAAAGGCTTGCATGTGGAGGAAGGGACAGAGCTTACCCTTGAAGAGATTCACGATTTGGCCAAGGAATTTGCTGAAAAACAGCATATTGACAAGGTGATGGTGACGATGTCCTCACGCGGAATTGCGTTTTATGATCACGAAAAGGATGCCTTCCACCACCAACCGGCCTTCCAACGCCGCGTGAGCGACGTGTCGGGCGCAGGCGATACGGTGATCTCTGTTTCCACCCTTTTCTTGCTGAAAAAACATTCCGTGGAGGAGACCTGCCTGGCTTCCAACCTCGCGGGCGGCTTGGTGTGCGAGTATTCCGGTGTAGTGCCCATCAATAGCGCACAGCTGAAATCCGAGATGGCCAAACATGCTCCGACAAAATTTTAATCACTTTTTTTTGAAAAGAAAACACTAAACTGCTCATAATCTCGTTAAAGCATACCTGATTTAGCGTTATGAAAGTGAAAAGAACTATCGGAATCGTGATATTGATGCTGGGGCTGGCCTCCAGCTCCTATGCTCAATTTGGCGTGCCCAATTTGCTGAAATACGACAAAAAGCCGTTCCATTTCGGTTTCCAGTTTGGGTACGACTTGTTCAATTACAACATTTCCTCCAAACCGGATCTTGCCGAGTATGACTCCCTGATGATGATTAACACGCGCGGCATGAGTGGCTTTAGCCTCGGTATCGTCACCGATGTGCGCTTGGGTAAGTATTTCGACCTTCGGATTATCCCCGGACTTTCCTTCGGCGACCGCTACGTCAACTACACCATCCGCTACGCCACAGGGTCGGAGATAGTGACTGCTAAAAACGTGGAATCCGTCTATTTGGACATCCCGATACTGATTAAGTATAAGTCATCCAGAATGTTGAACAATGTCCGGGCCTATGTCGTCGCCGGCGGTCAGTACAGCTTCGACATGATTTCCGCCAAGAAGAAGAAAGCACCCGAAAATGGCGAGGTGGTGCTGAAACTCAACCCTCACGACGTGCAAGCGCAGGTCGGCGTGGGCTTCGACTTCTATTGCACCTACTTCAAGTTTTCCACCGAACTCAAGATGTCCTTCGGCTTCCTGAACATGCTGGTTCCAGAAGACAATATGTACGCAACCAGTGTCACTTCGCTGAAATCCAAGAACTTGCAGATATCGTTTATATTCGAATAGAACGATGAATTCATCGATGATTCATCGATGAAGAACGATGAAGAACGATGAAAGACGATGAAAGACGATGAATGTCAACTGTAAACCATAAACTGTAAACTGTAAACTTCAATAACCAATAACCAATAACCCATAACCATTAAATAATGAACGAAGACCTTTTCAAACAAATTATCGCCCATGCTAAAGAGTATGGCTTCATTTTCCCTTCAAGTGAAATTTATGACGGCCTGAGCGCGGTCTATGACTACGGTCAGAACGGCGTGGAATTGAAGAATAACATTAAACAATATTGGTGGAAAGCGATGGTGCAGTACCACGAGAACATCGTCGGTTTGGACAGCGCCATTTTCATGCATCCTACCATCTGGAAGGCTTCCGGACACGTGGATGCTTTCAACGATCCGCTTATCGACAACAAAGATTCCAAAAAACGTTACCGTGCGGACGTGTTGATTGAGGATCATATCCAAAAGATTGAGGACAAGATAGAGAAGGAAGTTGAAAAAGCCAAAAAACGTTTCGAAAACTTCGACGAGGCACTCTATCGCCAAACCAATGGCCGTGTGCTGCAATATCAACAGCAAGTGGATGACATCCGCAATCGTTTTGCGGAACTGATGAATAACAACGACCTCGTGGGCTTGAAAGCCCTGATTGAGGAATTAGGTATCGCTTGCCCGATTTCCGGTACGCGCAACTGGACCGATGTGCGTCAGTTCAACTTGATGTTCGCCACCAAGCTGGGGTCTGTGGCCGATGGCGCCGACACGATTTACCTTCGCCCCGAAACGGCACAGGGTATCTTCGTGAACTTTCTCAATATTTACAAAACCGGTCGCATGAAATTGCCGTTTGGCATCGCACAAATCGGTAAAGCCTTTAGAAACGAGATTGTGGCGCGTCAGTTTATCTTCCGTATGCGCGAGTTCGAGCAGATGGAGATGCAGTTTTTCGTGAAACCCGGTGAGGAACTTAAGTGGTTCGATTACTGGAAACAGACCCGTCTGCAGTGGCATAAGGATTTGGGTATTCCTGCCGAGAACTATCGATTCCACGATCACGAGAAGCTTGCGCACTACGCCAATGCCGCCACGGACATCGAGTTCAAGTTCCCCTTCGGATTCAAAGAGCTGGAAGGCATCCACTCTCGCACGAACTTCGACTTGTCGCAGCACGAGAAGTATTCCGGCAAGAAACTGCGCTATTTCGATCCTGAGGTTAACGAAAACTATGTGCCTTACGTCATCGAGACTTCCATTGGTGTTGACCGTATGTTCCTCGCGGTGTTCAGCCATGCCTACACGGAGGAGAAGTTGGAGGATGGTACCACTCGTACGGTGCTGCGCCTGCCTGCGAAATTGGCTCCTTACAAGGTCGCGGTACTGCCGTTAGTCAAGAAAGACGGTCTGCCAGAGATTGGTCAGGAGGTCTTCGATGTCTTGAAGAAGGACTTCATGGTGCAGTATGAGGATAAGGATGCCATCGGTCGTCGTTATCGTCGTCAAGATGCCATCGGCACGCCGTTCTGTGTTACCATTGACAATCAAACCAAAGAGGATCAGACGGTTACGGTTCGCGAGCGCGACACGATGGAGCAATATCGTTTGCCCATCGCTGACCTCACGGTGGAATTGCTGAAAAAATTACGTTAATAGATTATGAAGAAATATTCCATTCTGCTCTTATTGCTGTTGGCCGTCATGAGTCCTTTCGCTCAGGGACTCAAGACCTTCATCAGCCATAAGGGCTATTGCGCACATAATTTGCAGCCCTACATCGAATATACGTTCATTGTGGGCGGAAATACGGTGCAATATGTTCTGAATAAGCAGAATAAGTACGAGGCCGCCGTCGAAATCCAGGTGGATATGATGCAGGCCGACACGCTGGTGAAACAATTGCACTACATTCTCAACAGCGACCAGTTTGCAGATTCCGTGCGCGCTAACAAACCCGATTTCGCGGATGTTCAGAATGTCCCGCTACCCCAAGGGGAATACTTTCTCTATTTCTATGTCAAGGATTTGCATGGCGATACCAACTGGCTTACCTATATTGACAAAATCACGCTCGATTTCCCAGAAGACCAGTTGTCAACCTCCAAGATTTCGCTCTTTAAGGCCTTTAGTCGTGCTGAATCGCAGGGCCTGTTTGTGAAGTACGGCTATTTCTTGCCGCCGTTGTATTCTAATTTTGTGCCGGAATCGCAATATACGTTGCCCTTTGCGTTGGAAGTCTATAATACACAGCGCATTTTGGGCAAAGGCAAGCTGAAAGCCAAATGCTTTATCGAGGATGCCTATACGCGTCTGCTCGTGAACCCTACCAATGTGCTCAATATGACGTATGATCCTAAAGAAGTAGTGCTGGTTCTCAATGAGTTCAATGTCTTCAATCTGCTCTCAGGCAACTATTTTGTGGTGGTGGAACTGCTGGATGAAAACGACAGTCTTCTTCATGTGGATAGAATCTTCTTCCAAAAAAGCAACCCTTCTGTGCAACTGAATATCGACGAATATAACAATTTGGAAGTGAAAGGGACCTTTGTGGAGTTCGATACCAATCGCAAAGTGTTGATTGAGAATGTGAAATGCCTTTTCCCGATTAGTAATTATGCGGAAAGACAGTTCTATGAAACTCGAATGAAGGATGTCCCGACTGACCAGCTGCAGCGTTTCTTCTATAGTTTTTGGCTGAAGCGAGACCCTCGCAACCCGGAAGAGGCTTGGCTGAAGTATAAAAAGCTGGTGGATTTAGTGGAGATGAAATACGGCAGCGTCCAGGTGCGTGGCTATCTCACCGACCGCGGCCGCGTGATGCTTCAGTATGGACAGCCTAATGAAATTAATGAAGTGCCCTCGGATCCTGTGACACTGCCATACGAAATTTGGCACTATTACTATTTGCATAACCAAACCAATGTGAAATTCGTGTTTTATGACCCTGTGTTGACGGGCAACGATTACGAACTGCTGCACAGTAATATGTATGGTGAGGTTAGCAATCCCAACTGGAAGATGATGTTGGTGCGCAAAATACAGACGCAACAAGATTTGTACGATCCTAATCCGGTCGATTATTGGGGCAATTCAATGGATGATTATTGGAGATACCACTGATCAATATGAAACGCCTGTTCGACATATTATCCTCGCTCTTTGTGCTGATTGCCGGCTTGCCGTTGGGTTTGCTGATCGCGCTGTGTATTTTTGTGGATTCACGTGGCAAAGTGATTTACAAACAGAGTAGGGTGGGGCGGAATAATGTTGATTTTCAACTCTATAAGTTTCGTACGATGCGTACAGATGCCGACAAGGGCAGCCAAATCACGATTGGTGCGAACGATGCTCGTATCACCCATATTGGTGCGTTTCTGAGAAAATATAAAATCGACGAATTCCCGCAGTTTTTGAACATTCTCAAAGGAGAAATGAGC
The DNA here is from genome assembly GCA_946413585.1 of uncultured Bacteroidales bacterium. Lineage (GTDB taxonomy): Bacteria > Bacteroidota > Bacteroidia > Bacteroidales > WCHB1-69 > F23-D06. The sequence continues at coordinate 4,852 of CAMKLG010000041.1, read as the reverse complement.
GTTGTGGGACCTCGCCCCGAGGTGCGCAAATACGTGGATATGTACACTCCCGAGCAGATGCGCGTGTTGACCGTGCGTCCCGGCCTCACCGACTACGCTTCCATCCGCTACGTGAACGAGAATGAATTGTTAGCCAAATCTGATAATCCGGAACAAACTTATATTCAAGAAATTATGCCCGATAAATTAAAGCTTAACTTAAAGTACGTGGAAGAGCAATCATTTCGGGTGGATGTGAAGATTATGTGGCAGACTCTGCTGGCGATTGTGAGGAAGAATGATGAAGGCTTCAATAACCAATAACCGATAACCAATAACCATTAAAGAAATATGTACACAAACGAACACGGACTTTACATAGCGCATTGCGAAGAGGGTGCGCTGAGTATTCAAGGAAAAATGGCCAACCGACATGGTTTGATTGCCGGAGCGACAGGAACGGGTAAGACCGTAAGTTTGCAGGTGCTGGCCGAAACATTCTCACAAATTGGTGTGCCATGTTTCATGGCCGACATGAAAGGCGACCTTTCTGGCATTAGTCAAAAAGGCCAAATGAGCGGTTTCATCGAGAAGCGCCTTCCTGAATTTGGTCTCGAAAGTCCTGAGTTTCAGGCTTGCCCGGTTCGCTTTTACGATGTCTTTGGCGAGCAGGGTCATCCGATCCGTGCCACCATTTCGCAAATGGGGCCGCAATTGCTGTCACGATTGCTTGGCTTGAACGAAACGCAGGATGGTGTTCTTAACATCGTCTTCCGTATCGCCGACGAACGCGGGCTGATGATTATCGACCTCAAGGATTTGCGGGCAATGCTGGAGTATGTCTCCAAACATGCCAAAGAATATACGATGAAGTACGGCAATGTTTCCACGGCCTCCATCGGCGCCATCCAACGTGCTTTGTTGCAGTTGGAAGCGCAGGGTGCGGACAAATTCCTCGGAGAGCCGAGTTTCGACATTTACGACCTGATCCAAACCGAAAATGGCAAGGGCGTGATGAGCGTTTTGGCTGCCGACAAGCTGATGATGCAGCCGAAACTCTACAGTACCTTCTTGCTGTGGCTGCTTTCCGAACTTTATACCACACTCCCTGAGGTCGGCGACCTGGACCAGCCGAAGCTTGTCTTTTTCTTCGACGAGGCGCACACATTGTTCGAGGATACCTCCAAGGCATTGATTGACAAGATAGAACAGGTGATTCGTCTGATTCGAAGCAAGGGCGTGGGTATCTATTTCATCACCCAATATCCGACCGATATTCCAGACAATATTTTGGGACAGCTCGGTAACCGTATCCAACATGCCTTGCGTGCTTATACCCCTAAGGATCAGAAGGCTGTGCGCACGGCTGCCGACACATTCCGTGCCAATCCGGCGTTCAAGACCGATGAGGCCATCATGAACTTGGAAACTGGCGAGGCGTTGGTCAGCTTTTTGGACGAGAAGGGCGCACCTGGTATCGTGCAACGCGCGAAAGTACTCTTCCCATTGTCACAAATAGGTGCTATCACCGAAAGCCAGCGGATGGACATCATCAAGCAGAGCCGCATATATGGCAAATATGACACGCCTGTGGATAACGAAAGTGCTTTTGAGATGCTGATTAAAGAAGCCGAAGAGGCTTTGGCTGCGCAAGAAGAGGAGAAGGCCGCTGTTGAAGAGGCTAAGCAGGAAAAGAAAGGTGTTAAGAAACAAGGCGTTCTCGGCAAGGTCCTCAAAGCGGTCATCACCGCCGTCACGGCCACCATCGCCTCCGCTTTGGGTACCGCCGTCAGCAACAAGGTGACAGGCAAGAAGACCAAGTCGAAGACCTCCACCAAGGAAAAAGTCATCAAAAACACTACCTCGGCGGCCACCAGAACTATTACGAGAGAGATTTCGAGGGATATTCTGGGGAACATTCTTAAATAATGATGAATGATGAATGATGAATGGCCAACTGTTACCTCCTAACCTCGACCCTTAAACAATAAACCATAAACCATCAACCCTAAACCATAAACCTTAAACCCTAAACCCTAAACCATAAATCACTATCCTCTCCAATGCGAAAAGTACTTGTCATATATACTGGCGGAACCATCGGTATGATGATGGATCCGGAAACGAAATCACTGAAGCCTTTCGAATTCAAGGACGTTCACCAACAGCTGCCGATGTTGTCGCTGTTGGACACGGAGTTGGCGTTCGAGTCGATGCTGCCGTTGATTGATTCCTCCGACACCAATCCGGAGTTCTGGATCAGGTTGGCGAAGATGATAGGGGAGAACTACGACCGTTTCGACGGCTTTGTGGTGCTCCATGGCACTGACACGATGGCCTACACCGCTTCGGCGTTGAGCTTCCTTTTGGAGAACTTGGCGAAGCCCGTCATCCTCACAGGCTCGCAACTTCCCTTGGGCGTTATCCGTACCGATGGAAGGCGCAACATATTGAATGCCATAGAGTTCGCCTCTGCCGTGCAAGACGGGCACCCGATGATTCGCGAGGTGTGCGTCTATTTCCAGAATGCGCTCTACCGCGGTAACCGCACCTACAAGGACGATGCCGCGCGGTTCAATGCCTTCTATTCGCCAAACTATCCGAAGCTGGCCGATGTGAACACCTTCATCGACTATCACAAACGCTATCTCTTTATCCCGAACAGCAAAAATCCGCTCATCGTCCACGACAAGATGGACACCAACGTGGCGGTTCTGAAGATTTTCCCAGGCATCAGCGATGTTTTTTTGGAGACTGTTTTCCAGACCAAGGGATTGAGGGCAGTGATCATGGAGACCTTCGGCGTGGGCAATGCGCCTACCAATCCCCACTTCTCTCATATCCTGCAAGATGCTGTCAATCGGGGAATAGTGATCGTGAACGTTACCCAATGCAAGGGTGGCGGCGGAGTGCTGATGGGACGCTACTACACGGGCAAGAATCTTTCCGACATTGGTGTCATCAGCGGCCATGACATGACTACTGAAGCGGCCATCACCAAACTGATGTACCTCCTCGGCTGTTTCACCGACGTGAAGAAGATCAAGCAGGCGATGGAGGTGCCATTGCGCGGCGAGCTCACCCTGGAGGACGACATCCTCGATAATTAATAAAACCTCTTCCTTAAGCAGCCTCGAAGAGGCAAGACGCGCGAAGCGCAAGTAACCCCACACAAGCGAAGCGCAGTGTGGGGGTGATGAGAACCCCCACAAGCGAAGCGCAGTGTGGGGAAACAACAAAACCACAAACCAATGGCGAACAACGAAGTCAAGAAACTGGCCGGACAGACGGCCATATACGGCGGCACCACCGTGCTCAGCAGGCTGCTCAACTACCTGCTCGTGCCGCTCCACACCTATCTTTTCAGCAACGCCGCCGACTACGGCGTGGTGGGCGAGCTCTACGCCTGGACGAGCCTCTTCAACGTGATTCTCACCTACGGCATGGAGACCACCTTCTTCAAGTTCTCGCAGGACGACGAAATCAAGGACCGCGTCTATAGCACCGTGGTGGGGTCGCTGCTGGTCACCTCCACCCTCTTCATCGTGCTCTGCTCGGTCTTCGCGCAGCCCATCGCCGACTGGCTCCGCTACCCCACCCACCCCGAATACGTGCGCTGGTTCGCCGTCATCATCGGGGTCGATGCACTTACCTCCATCTTCTTCGCGCACCTTCGGTTCCTGAACCGTCCGATACGGTTCGCGGCCGTCAAGATCACCAACATCCTCGTCAACGTCATCCTCAACCTCTTCTTCCTGCTGCTCTGTCCGTGGCTGCTCACCAAGAACCCCGACTCGGCCTTCGTCAACGCCATCTACAACCCGGAAATCGGGGTCGGCTACATCTTCATCGCCAACCTCGTGGCCAGCGTCGTCACCCTGCTGATGCTCTTCCCGGGCATCCTCAGGCAGAAATTCGTCTTCGACTGGCAGCTCTGGAAGAAGATGTTCCGCTACGCCTTCCCGCTGCTGATCTTCGGCTTGGCCGGCATCGTCAACGAGACCATGGACCGCGTGCTCATCAAGCGGCTGTCGCTCGCCGCCGAGCCGCAGGCCTCCGTGGGCATCTACAGCGCGTGCTATAAAATTTCCATCCTGATGACCATCTTCATCCAGGCCTTCAAATACGCCGCCGAGCCCTTCTTCTTCCGCAAGGCGAAAGACAAGGACGCTAAGGAGACCTACGCCGAGGTGATGACCGCCTTCGTGCTGGTCTGCTCCGTCATATACGTCGGCATCATGCTCTATATGGACCTCGTGCAGTATTTCGTGGGCGCGACCTACCGTGTGGGTCTGCCCATCGTGCCCATACTGCTGATGGCCAATCTCTTCCTCGGCATCTTCTACAACCTTTCGATCTGGTACAAGCTCACCGGCCAGACCAAGTTCGGGGCCTATATCGCCCTCTTCGGCGCGGCCATCACACTGGTGCTCAACTGGATATTAATCCCGCGTTTCGACTATATGGGTGCCGCCTGGACCACCTTCGCCTGCTACCTCTCCATGATGGTCGTCTCCTACCTCCTCGGTCAGAAGTACTACCATGTGGATTACGACCTCAAGCGCATCCTCTTCTACCTCTTCTTCGCGGTGGCGGTGTATGGCTTGAGCGTCGGTGTCAACCGTCTCTTCGGCATCGAGAGCACGGGTGTCCGTTTGGCAGTCAACTCGGTGATTTTGATTGGTTATTTGGGGGTGTTGGCGTGGATGAACCGGAATGAGCTTAAAAAGTTAGTAGTTAGAAGTTAGTAGTTAGAAGTTGTAACGGGAAACATCAGACAAACCTTCGCGTGCCGGAGGCACGAAAGCTCAATAACCCCATATTACAAATTTGCTTTTTTCTGACTTTTGCGGCATAATTCTAAACCCCAAAA
>CAMKLG010000040.1 GCA_946413585.1 uncultured Bacteroidales bacterium | reverse complement strand
TGTACCAAACAACGCCAACTTGCTGTTGGTCAGTACCGATTAGATAAGAGGAGGTGAAATAACCAGCGAATTTCGCAAATTAAACGAATCATCAAAACGGATGTCGATTCATTTCGGCATCCGTTTTTTTTGTATTTTTGCCAACGAATAATTTTGAAATCCATTATGAAAAAGATATTGCTCACACTATTTCTCACAGTGTCAATGATCGTCGGTTTTGGGCAAACTCAACCGATGAAGTTCCTGGGCATTGGCATGAACAGCACTCTATCTACATTTGTTTCCAAACTGAAAGGCAAAGGGTTCACCGAAGATGTTAAACATTGCAAACCGAATCTCACCGTAATGAAGGGCGTTTTCGCAGGCGAACGCGTAAAACTGGAAGTCCGGTCATCTGCCAAAACCCACCTCGTCTATAGCGTGAACGTCTATTTTAACCTCAGCACTCAATTCACCTACACCGACTTGCAAAGCCGCTTATCCAGCAAATATGGCACTGAGTATCAAGAAGTAAACAATCTCAAGGAGGAACAACTAATCGTGAAATATACTACCGATTACTCGAAATGGATGATGGATGTGGACACGCTCACCCAAGACCACAACACCGTGATCCTATCCAAATGCAGCTACAACAGCACCGCACCCGTTGTCATCACCTACATGGACGGGAAAAACTCCAAAGTGGAGATGCAGGATGTAAATTCGGACTTTTAGACAATTAAGAATTCAGAATTAACAATTAAGAATGATGTATTCCGAAATATCATTTTTCATTCTTAATTCTGCATTCTTAATTTCTTAATTTTTCAAAAGTGCATATAAAGGTTCACCGGCACTAAATTCTTCCCTTTTTCCATCGTTTCGCAACTAACAGAAAGGATGCGCAAGTTCTGCCCGAATTGCGAAGCTTTACCCTTGTCGGAAAGTTGTGCCTGCCAATGACTGTCGTTTTCATTGTTGAAAAGCACGAAATTCATCACAGAAGAGGAAGCAACGGACTCATTCACAAAAGGATAAAAACGATTCTGCGATAAACTACCCGATACCTTCATACTATTTTGATAGACTTTCATCGCCTCTTTGGAGGGCGCGAAAACAAGCGCACTGTTCCTTTGGATAAAACATCCGACCGAATCCGGAGCGAACATCTTCAACAAAGGAGCTAAGCGGTTTGGAATAAGATAAATACCATCAGCGGCAACTTCCTGCACAGAATCCGCTTTATCTCCGTAAATGGCCTCTAACACATTTCTATTCGTGTCTGTCAGCATAATAACATATTGATAATCAACAGAATCTTGACAGATAAGAAAATAGCCGACTTCTGAAGGATTCAACTTTTTGAGGTACGCAGTCTCTTCATCTTTATATTTCTTCAATCGATTGAGTTCCTTTACTTTCTGGGTTTCCAAATGCGCATACCAATGACACTGGGCTGGGAATATATCGGTGATTTCCATGCCATCGCCCGTTCTATTCACCAAAATGTCGAAATAGTCACTTTCTGGAGTTTCAGTGAACATATAACCCGACAACAACATGTCTTTTCCCGAGAATCGCAATTGAAAAGCGGCCCATTCGGTATTTTGAAGGCCTTTTTCTACCTTCTTTGCCAAATCATTCTGTAAGAAAGAAGACAGATACGGTAAATACGTTTTCGATTTGAACACCAACCAGTTCTGTTTCCTGTTCTTCTCTGTCAGTTCGTAAACTTCCTTGAAAGGCTTGGCAGACAGCAAGTTTTTAGGATGCGTATGTTGCACAACGGCGCGTTTAAGCAACTCTAAATCAGTGGAAAACGAGATAATATGATTCACATAAACGAATTTCACGCTTTTATAGTTAGTGCCGTAAGTATAAATACGATTATTCTCGAAAGGAACGTAATTGTTAGGGTCAATACTGAGTGCGCGAAGCAGCCGTTTAAAAGCCGCTTTGTCAGCATGCATATTAAAGAGCAAACAGAGCCCGTCACCCACAGTGTGACCTGAGACTGTTAGGTCATAGTCCCCGGCAGGCAATTTGCTGCGCATAGTTTCAAATGCAGGCAGTGCATCGATGACAAAAAGTTCGTTCATGTAATTGATAAGTGGTTCTGTACCAGACACAAACGCATCGTTGTCGTTAATGACAAACAGAAATGCGGCATCGGTCGGCACGGCTTCTATCAGTTCCGATTTCGACTGTCGGAACAGCGTATAATAGAAAAAAATACCTATGCCAGCCAAAATGACGGCAACGATGGTGAGCCAGATCACCCATGGACGGCTTTCGCGCGCATAATCTTTCATTGTATAAGGGTTTTAGGGGTTCGCAGGTTAAAAAGGTTGTAGAGACGTCATATTATGGCGTCTCTACTGATTTCGGGGGGATAGGGCTATCAATGCGGCAGCCCTAAAAACAGGTTTATTCTTTATCTGTTGATTCCTCGGCTTTTTCCTCAGCAACCGATTCTTCCAAATCCACCAAATTGTGGTTCACCAATATATTATACCAGGTATAAACTTTCTTCATATTGGAGACATACACTCTCTCGCGATCGTATTCGGGAAGAATCTCTGCAAAATAGGCCTTAATGGCATTGTTGTCTTTAGGTATTTCCATCTTTTTGCCGTTTTCTTTCTTGTAGATATTCTGAAAAACGGTCTGCAAGGGGATTTCGTCAGTTTCCGTGAAAATAGCAATGTTGTCTAAAGCGGCCACACCGTCGCTGGAGAAGGCTGGGAAACGCTTGCCGTCATCGAGACCTTCCACGATGAAGCTGTTTGTAGTTTTGGAGAGGAATTTGTACAATCCGTTCTTACCAGTAATTGATAAAATTTTGCTTAAATCCATTTTTTTTAAGTTTATTGGTTATGGGTTATGGGTTATTGAAGTTTAATGTTTAATGTTTAATGTTTAAGTTAAGGTTAAAGTTAAAGTTTATAGTTAATGTTATAGTTAAAGGGGTTTATTCGTCGTAATAGGTGAATTTGCGTTCTTTGATATAGACAATGATGCCATCCACAGCGCAGACCTCGGTTTGCCAGTTCTTGTTCGCGTCATAATCAAAGAAAAAGTGGAATTCCTTGATATGGTGCAGCTTGTCCTCATAGATAACCTTGCGCACACGACCGTCTTGGGCATATTCCGTATAGGTATATTCAATCATCTGATTACCAGCTTTATACACGCATCTGTTGACCTCGTCACCATAGTTATCATACTCGATTTTAGCCGTCTTGAAAACATTGCCATTTGGCTCGTACTCAATGATTTCTTTCACCAAACCTTGTTCGTTGAACTTGTAATCCATCGTGGTTTTGAGTCCACCGAAAGATTGTACGGTATGGATGATATTGCCGATGCCATCCGTAGTGTGAGAAAACGACATCACAAGGCTGTCTCCCTGATAAACCGTCTCACCGGAAAGGAAGCGATTGCGATCATATTGGTATTCGCCTTTCGTTACAAGTGTGTGCGAACCATCATACTCGCTCCAACTGACAATACGAGCTTCATCATCATACTTATAATTTCTGAACAAAGCGGTATCTGACAATTGACCAAACTTGATAAAATCCAAGAGGAAGCCATCAGCAGAATAATGCTGGATAGCATGAGAATAAGAGGTCAATGCAACGTTCTCGCTACAAAACGCCTTCAACTTTTTGATATTAGCCGTATCCGCAACAGAAACGGAATCCGATAGCAGGTGAAAAGTCTTTGTCTCCAAGGACTTTACTCGTCCAAAGATATGATTCCGCTGCAGATGGTTTTTCTCAATGTCGGGGGTGATGACGATGGGAGCGGGCTTCTTTCGACAGCCGCCGAGAATCGTCGTCAGAAGAACGACGAAAACGAGAAATGGATATCGGAATTTGGGCATCTACGGTTTAGGTAATTGTAGGGGCGTATCGAATACGCCCCTACAATGGTACACATTAGAACATTTTCTCAATTAATTCGTCGTCCGCCATGTTCGGCAACGTCACGTGCAATTCCGGACATGCCTCCATCGCGCGCTTGATGGCGAAGAGGGCGCCGTCGTTGCGGGCCCATGCGCGGCGCGAGATACCGTTGTTCACGTCCCAGAAAAGCATTGAACGCAGACGGCGGTCGCTGTCGTCGCTGCCGTCCAGCACCATGCCGAAGCCGCCGTTGATGACCTCGCCCCAGCCGACGCCGCCGCCGTTGTGGATACTCACCCACGTGGCGCCGCGGAAACCGTCACCGATGACGTTCTGCACGGCCATGTCGGCGCAGAAGCTACTGCCATCGTAGATGTTGGAGGTCTCGCGGAACGGGGAGTCCGTACCGGAAACGTCGTGGTGGTCACGACCGAGCACCACGGGAGCCGACAGTCTGCCGTCGCGCACCGCCTTGTTGAACTCGGCAGCGATCTTCGTACGACCCTCGCAGTCAGCGTACAGGATACGGGCTTGGGAACCCACCACGAGGTGGTTCTCCTTGGCGCCCTTGATCCAGGTGATGTTGTCGCGCATCTGCTGCGAAATCTCCGCAGGAGCATGCTCGCTAATCTCTCTCAGCACGTCCATGGCGATATGGTCGGTGACTTCGAGGTCCTCGGGTTTGCCGGAAGTGCAGACCCAGCGGAACGGGCCGAAGCCGTAGTCGAAGCACATCGGTCCCATAATGTCTTGGACGTAAGAAGGATAGCGGAAGCTGCCGTCCTCCTTGAGGATGTCGGCACCAGCGCGAGAAGATTGCAACAAGAAGGCGTTGCCATAATCGAAGAAGTACATGCCCTTGGCGGTCAGTTTGTTGATGGCGGCCACATGGCGGCGCAAGCTGGCTTCCACAGCGGCTTTGAACTTCTCGGGATAGTCGGCCATCATCTGCTTTGCCTCCTCGAAAGAGATACCCACAGGATAGTAGCCGCCTGCCCAAGGATTATGGAGGGAGGTTTGGTCACTACCAAGATCGACCTGGATGTCATGATCAGCACAGTACTCCCACAAATCTACGACATTGCCCTGATATGCAAACGATTTTGCAATTTTCTGAGCACGAGCTTCGTTGACTTTCACGAACAACTCATCCAAATTCTCGTGAACCTCATCCACCCAACCTTGGACAAAACGTTTTTGTGTAGCAGCGGGGTTGATTTCAGCAGTGATGGAGACCACACCGGCGATGTTGCCGGCTTTCGGTTGTGCTCCCGACATGCCGCCCAAACCTGCGGTCACGAAGAGTTTACCGCCGATTTCTCCACCGATTTTACGGCTGGCGTTCAACACCGTGATGGTGGTGCCGTGCACGATGCCTTGAGGACCGATGTACATGTAAGAACCAGCAGTCATCTGTCCGTACTGACTGACACCAAGTGCGTTCATGCGCTCCCAGTCATCAGGTTTGGAATAGTTAGGAATCACCATGCCGTTGGTCACGACCACGCGGGGCGCATCCTTGTGCGACGGGAAGAGTCCCAGCGGGTGACCAGAGTACATCACGAGGGTCTGCTCGTCGGTCATCTCGGACAAATATTTCATGACCAGACGGTACTGTGCCCAGTTTTGGAAGACAGCACCGTTGCCGCCGTAGGTGATCAGCTCGTGCGGGTGCTGGGCCACGGCTGGGTCGAGGTTGTTCTGGATCATCAGCATAATGGCCGCAGCCTGCTGACACTTAGCGGGATACGCATCGATAGGACGGGCATACATCTCGTAGGTCGGACGATAACGGTACATGTAGATACGGCCATAGTCGTGCAGTTCTTTCACAAATTCGGGTGCCAAAGCGGCATGTTGCGAGGCCGGGAAATAGCGAAGCGCGTTACGCAGGGCAAGTTGTTTCTCTTTTTTGGTGAGGATGTCCTTGCGCTTCGGCGCGTGGTTGACTGTGGGATCATAGGGTTGTGCGGCGGGGATTTCAGCCGGAATGCCCGCTCTCAAATCTGCTTGAAACTCTTGTAAAGTCATAGTATTTCTATTTGATTATTTTCAATTTGAACCAAACCGCAAAAATACTATTTTTTTGTACAAAATCTCCACGTATTTTCACGAAAAATGCTCCACGTATCTGCACGTATTATAAACGCTTACGTGGAAAAACACGTGATACACGGAGAGAATCTCATTGTGATACGTAGAAAAAAAACGGTCGCCCAAAGCTTCGGGCGACCGTTTTTCTTATTGAGGTTATTTTAATGGACGAACTTTATCTTCTCGCTTCCAATCTACTGTCATGCCAAAGAGAGAAACCCCCAGATAACCTCGCATTTTCAGCGTTTTGCCGCCATCAACAATGCGTACAAAGGCCTTGTAAGTGCCTTTTTTACCTGGATACTGAATCTTACCGTTTTGGTACTCGTTTTCTTTGGCATTGTAGGTCAAGCCTCGCATGAACACCAAACCGATCTGATCGTAACCGCCAGGATCATTCGTCCAAACCACCTTGGCCTCATACGTGCCGTCCTTGGCCTTGTAAATCTGAGCCTGCGACTGCTTTTTAGAAAATGGATCCACACAGAAATAGACACCCAAAATGTCGTCAGCCTTTTGTGCAAAACTGCTGACACACAGTACAGTTATTAAGATTAACGTTAATGATCTTTTCATTGTTTTTTGTTTTATTGCGATTAGTTGTTGGCTTAATGCCCTACTCCCTAAACCATAAACCATAAACTCTAAACCATAAACTCTAAACCATAACCCATAAACTCTTAACCATAACCCAACACTACTCCTCGAATGAGAACAACGGATCCCAAGCAGGTAACAGGATAGGTTTCTGATCGAAAAGTTTAAGGGTGGCGGCGGGGATGTACTTGGCTTCCACCACAAGACGGAACATGTACTCATTGAACCACTCATTGGTCATGATGAGGAAGCCGTTGTGACCGCGGTTGCTGCCCCAACTGTTCTCCACCATCCATTTGGTGGGGTTGCCGTTGGCATCGAGATCCACCCCACAGAGGGTCATGGCGTGCGAGGAACCGCTGGCGTAAGTGCTGACTCGCTGTTTCTTGTCCATGCCGAAGGTGGTGCCGAAAAGGGAACCATAGTCGTAGTTGTTCACGTCCATGTAACCTTTGTCGCGGTCGAGGAACTTAAGCACATCGCAGGAGAAGTACATCATGGTACTGTCCTTGATGCTGGCGATGGCCATCTTTGCAATTTCGTCCATCGGCAGGTTGAGGTACTTCCAGTTCTGACCATCATAGACGTGGCGGTCATATTCAATCTCATATACTTTATAATAGTCGCGAGTCGGGTCGTTCATAATCATATAGTATTGGCTGAAATCTTGGTTCACAAACTTGTTATAGAACGACATCGGGGTGTATTTCTCGGTGCTCACCACTTCGCCTTTGGAGTTGCGCTGGGTCCAAGTGAACTCGGTAGGAGGTTCACCAAAGGTGTATGCCAGCATACGGTAAACGGTTTCCAACATTTCCATTTTCTTGGCTTGCAATTGTTGTTCGGTTGTGCCCTTGTTATTGCACATATCGCGCAAAATCAAGCCATCCTCACGCAATTTCAGCTTGATAAGCTCAGAAATTTTGGAAGTATGATTGCTATTGTAGGTTTCGGGCATCACGTCTTTCGGAACCACACCATATTTGGTCATCAGGTTGGCCACGCCAGTGAACTGGCCGCCGTCGCCAAGAGGATTCTTAAAAAGCCACTGTACAGTTTCATCTTCCATGGATTTGGCGCGATTGTCAAGGATGGCCTGCAGGAAGAGGTTTGCCTTCTCCAATTGGTCATAGAAGAAGGTGTAGCACTGTGAGAACTGGAAATCAGCGGGCAGGTCGAACTTGCGGATAGCCTTGTTACGCAAGACATTCATGCCGGTGAACATCCAGCAACGGCCGGAAGACTCCTGGTTCGTGATTGCCTTGGACGGCACAACATTCGACAAATGCGGATCAAAAGCTGTGTTGTTGTCGTAATTCACCGCCAACTTGTTGATTTCGTTGGCGTTGATGGCGTTGCGCATGGCTTTGTTCGCCGGATTGGACTGATACGAACCTCTCAGCTGGCCGATTTGCTGCATGGAGAGACCGCCATTTTTTTGGACAGGTTGCGCACTGAGAGCCAAAATGCTACACAATGCACTGATCAAGATTAAGGATTTCTTCATCATATTACTAACATATTAAAAAAACTTCACAAATGCAGCATGTCCGCTGCGCTTTTAAGGTGCAAAAATACTCAAAAAAACAACATACTCAAAAAAAATTTATCTTTGCAGCGCCATGTTGCGGGCACTATTTTTGTCAAAATACCCCTAAAAATGTTAGTTTACAATGAATTAAGCTATCAGTATTTTATTATCAACAGCTAAAATTGAAAGAATTTTCCGGAATTACAGTTATGAGTAAAGAAAAACGCAGAAAAAAGCATTCTCGCCCTGTCACACAGGAAAACAAGCCACAAGAAGTTGTGCCCGAAGTGGCGGAACCGAATTATTGGAAATATGTGTTTATCGGCTTGGTCGTTATCTTGTTCGCATGCATGGCATTCACCGGCACCCGCGTAGGAGTCTCCGGAGACGAATTCATGGACGACGCAAACGGGAAATATGCCTTGGCGTACTATGCCGACGGCGATACCACTTTTGTGGATTACTCTAACGTGAAAGAACTGGCAGACAAAGTTCACATGAAGTATTACGGTTCTGGCTTTGAACTTTGGCCGAGTTTCTTTGTGCGCTACCTACACCTTTCCGACAGCAACTACTTCTTGTTCCGCCATCTGCTCTGCAGTTTTTTCGGATTTCTTCTTTTCCTGTTCACCGCACTCATAGCCAAACGGCTGGCTCGCAGTTGGATAGCTGGGATTCTTGCGCTGTTACTCTGCGCCTTGACACCAACGCTCTTCGGGCTTTCCTTTTTCGCCACCAAAGACATACCCTTTGCGGCAGGTTTTGCCATCGCAAATTACGCATTCCTCTCCATTTTCGATCATCTGCCCAAATTCCGCGTCATGGATATCCTCATGGCCATTTTCGGCATCGCCCTAGCCGTCAGTATCCGAATCGGCGGACTGATGCTGCTGTTGTATCTGGTCGTTCTTTTCCTGTTTGCCATCATCACAAGCCCGCAAAAACGACAATTGTGGTTCTCTACCCCCCCCAGAACCATTTTATGGAAAAGTCTAGGATTTGGGGCACTCATCGCCTTTGCCGGAGCCTTTGCCGGTCTCTGCTTCTACCCTAATTTCTTCTACGAAGGCCCCATCAACCACATCACGAACGCTTTGACCTTAGTATCGAAATTCCCGCAACGCATCCCGATGTTGTTCGAGGGAAAGATGATTGATTCTCTGAACCTGCCCGAAAACTACTTGTTCAAATCTTTCCTCTATACCATCCCGCTGTATGTTTACGGCACCATGCTGCTATTCTTCGTAAACATTCGTCAAGAATGGAAGAAATATGACCGCGCCGCACTACTTTACCTGCTATTCACAGTCATATTCCCTATCAGCTACATCGTCGCTTCTAAAGCCAACGTATATAACGGTTGGCGGCACGAGAGTTTCGTATTCTGCGGCGCGGCTGTGCTCTGTGCCATTGGACTGTACGAGACTTTTTTGTGGTTCCGTGACAAAAAATTCTACCGAATTTGGAAATTCTTGTGTCCCGGGCTGGTAGTCCTATCCTTCCTCCCCACTTTCATCTGGATGGTGAAGAACTACAAATACACCTACGCCTACTACAACGTAATCGCCGGAGATCCCTACCTGCAGTTTGACATGGATTATCTGGAAACAGCTCAAACCGTGTTGTTTGACTGGCTTGTAGAAAACGAACTGAAAGAGGGACACGACTCCATCTCCGTGTCTTCCAAGAACTACAATGTGGTAGATTATCAGAAGCATAAACAATACGATAATATTTCTGTATCGGAAAATGCCTTCAAATCCTATGCCATGAGCGATGCGGATTACACCATCATCTCCACGCAATTCATACCCAAACAGGTAATCAAGAAATTCTTCCCACCCAAAGGGACAATTCGCACGGAGGAGATAAACGGACATCCCATTGCTGCCCTCGTTAAACGCAACAAGTTAGACGCAGAAGGTATCAAGCTCATCGAAAGCGGCAAAACCAAGGAAGGACTCCAGAAACTTGACTCCGCATACCAATACGACCCCGAGAACTTCGGCATTTGGTTCTGGCTAGGGCTGGGCTACTTCCAGAACAAAGAATTCGAAAAATCCATTGAGTTCTTCGACAAAGACATGAACTATGAATTCACCCGGACAAAAGAGAAACTGGCATTAATCTATATGTACAACGGTTCCTCCCTATACGAACTGAAACGATACGACGAGGCCATAACCACACTAAAAAAAGCCGAGCAAACCTGTGTGGACAAAGGGAACATACCTTTCATCAAAGCCCACCTCGGCCTGTCCTATTTCTATAACAAGAACTACGCTGAAGCCATACCCTATCTGCAAGAGGCAACATCCTCTTATCCTTTTCTCACACAAGCACTTAATGAATGCTACGCCAACAAATAACCATTTGACCAAGAGCTTGCCCCCGGGGCTTGTTCATAATTGTGTTCATAAAAATCCGCGCTGCCAAATCCCGTGTAGCGCGGATTTTCTATTTTTGCAGGGGTTCAGGTTCTGAACAGATGAAAAGGGAACGCTGTGGAAATCAGCGACTATACCCGTAGCTGTGAGTTCTATTTTGCGCTTTCTCATCAAAGTCACTGACTTTTCAGGGTCGGGAAGGCAGAGAAAAGCGGGAACAAGCCAGAAGACCTGCCTGAATCCTTAGTTCGTGGCTTTCGGGATTAAGAGCAAACGAGAAACGCAGGAATAGTGCAATTTCTCCCTGAGCTGTTTTTATTAACAACAAAACCTTAACCATTTTATGGATCAACTGTACATCATCAAACGTAACGGCAAGCGGGAACCCTTCTCGCCCGACAAAATCAAAAACGCCATCGCCAAAGCTTTCCTCTCCGTGAACAGCTTTGCCACTCAAGACGTGCTTATCAACGTCATGAGCCGCCTCAAAATCCACGATGGCATCTCTGTGGAAGAAATCCAAAACCAAGTGGAAACATCCCTCATGGCCGAACGTTACTATGAAGTCGCCAAAGCTTATATATTATATAGACAGCGTCACTATGAAGATCGCGAGGTGAAGGAGAAACTCGACTTCCTCATCAACTACTGCAACGCATCCAATGCGGCTACCGGTTCAAAATACGACGCAAACGCCAACGTGGAGAAGAAAAACATCGCCACCCTCATCGGCGAACTGCCCAAGTCGAACTTCATCCGCCTCAACCGCAGAATGCTGTGCGACCGCATCAAGGATCTGTATGGTAAGGAATTGTCTGACAAGTATTTATATCTGCTCAACCACCACTTCATCTATAAGAACGACGAAACAAGCATCGCCAACTACTGCGCCTCCATCACCATGTACCCGTGGCTGCTGGACGGCACACGCAGCATCGGAGGCAACGCTTCTGCCCCCACGAACCTCAAATCCTACTGTGGCGGCTTTATCAACATGGTCTTCATGGTTTCCAGTATGCTCAGCGGTGCCTGCGCGACACCTGAGTTCCTGATGTACATGGACTATTTCATCCGCAAGGAGTATGGTGACGACTACTACGAAAACAGCGACAAAGTGGTGGATCTCTCCTTGCGTCAGCGCACCATCGACAAGATGATCACCGACTGTTTCGAACAGGTGGTCTATTCCATCAACCAGCCCACGGGTGCGCGCAACTTCCAATCCGTGTTCTGGAATGTGGCCTACTACGACCGCTATTACTTCCAAAGCCTGTTCGGCGAATTCCGCTTCCCCGACGGCACGAAACCCATCTGGGAATCACTGAGTTGGCTGCAGAAAAGATTCATGCGTTGGTTTAACGAAGAACGCACCCGCGCCGTACTCACCTTCCCCGTCGAAACCATGGCTTTGCTCTCCAAGGACGGGGACATCATCGACACCGAATATGCGGATTTCACGGCGGAAATGTACGCCGAAGGCCACTCGTTCTTCACCTACGTGAGCGACAACGCCGACTCGCTAAGCAGCTGCTGCCGTCTGCGCAACGAAATTCAGGACAACGGCTTCAGCTACACCCTTGGCGCGGGCGGTGTCTCCACCGGTTCCAAAAGCGTACTCACCATTAACATCAACCGTTGTATTCAGTACGAATGCCGCAACAATATCCCTCAATTCCAATTCGTGGAAGAGGTCATCGACCTGATGCATAAGGTGCAAATTGCCTATAACGAGAATCTTAAGTATCTACAATCCAAAGGTATGCTGCCGCTCTTCGACGCTGGCTACATTGCCATCAACCGCCAATATCTCACCATCGGCGTGAACGGCCTGGTGGAGGCTGCCGAATTCCTCAGCATCCCCATTGACGACAACCCTCAATATCAGCATTTTGTGGAAAGTATTCTCGGCTTGGTGGAGAAATACAACCATCAATACAAGAGCAAGGAATTGCTCTTCAACTGCGAAATGATTCCCGCTGAGAATGTGGGCGTGAAACACGCCAAATGGGATCGTGAAGACGGCTACCGCGTGCCCCGCGATTGCTACAACAGCTATTTCTACCGCGTGGAGGACGACTCGCTGAACCTCATCGACAAATTCCGTCTGCACGGTGCCCGCTACATTGCGCACCTCACCGGCGGTTCCGCACTGCACGCCAACCTGGAGGAACATCTCTCACAGGCGCAATACCGCCAGTTGCTCCGCGTGGCTGCCCAAGAAGGCTGTAACTACTTCACCTTCAACATCCCCAACACTGTCTGCAACGACTGCGGCCACATCGACAAACGCTATCTGCACGAGTGTCCGGAATGCCACAGCAAAAACGTCGACTACCTCACCCGCGTCATCGGATACATGAAGCGCGTCAGCAGCTTCTCCAAAGCCCGCCAAGAGGAAGCCGCCCGCAGACATTATGAGAACGCTTCGGTGAATTGTTAGGGATATGCTAAAGTACTACAACTACGACATCGTCTTCCAAGAAATTCCCGACGAGGTGACCCTCGCCGTGAACATCACGAATTGTCCGCACCGGTGCGTGGGCTGTCACAGTCCGCACTTGCGAGAGGACATTGGTGATGTGTTGAATGAAAAGACGCTGGATTCGTTGTTGAACAAGTATGGGCGACAGATTACATGTGTATGCTTTATGGGCGGCGACGGACAGACGAAAGATGTGGAATCTTTGGCACAACATGTACGTCAAAACACGAAACTGAAGGTTGCGTGGTATTCGGGCAACACTACCCTACCCCGCAATGCACAACTATTTGACTACGTGAAAATTGGTGGCTATCAGGCAAACCTCGGAGGTCTTCGTGCCCGCACCACCAACCAACGTCTTTATCACAACATCAATGGGAAAGCCACCGATATCACCCATCGATTTTGGAAATAACAAGACGTGTCACGTCTCCACGCCTTCAATCACCCTTTCTTCTGGCATTTTGGGCATACGCCCTTCACCACGTATTCTATATCTTCCATGGAAAATCCCTCAGGCAGAGTCACTTCCGGCAACGTGACGTTGGTCAGGCATACCGTTCGGTGACATACGCGGCAGTTGAAATGGACGTGCCGCACACCCGAAAGCGGGTCTTCTGCACTGCGTAAGCAGTACTTCTGAGAGCCAGAACCATCATCGATAGCATCCAGTAAATGATTGTCACTCAGCAATGTAAGAGTCCTAAACAATGTGGACTTATCGACTGTGGGCAGCTTCTCCTCCAAATCCGCTAAACTGAAAACCCCGGAATACTCCCGCAAAATGGTTTTCCAAATGAGCAACCGGACCGCCGTAACCCGCACCCCGGCTTGTTTTAATGTTTGTTCCTCGTTCATATTTGTCATTCTATCATTTTTCATTCACCATTCACCATTCATCATTCACCATTCATCATTCATCATTCACCATTCATCATTCATCATTCACCATTCATCATTCACCATCTCCTAGGGCTCGCTACGCTCACCCTAGGCTAACATAGGTCGGGCTTTCAGCCCTTTTGGTATATTATATTTCCTATTCCCTTAAACTCTAAACTCTAAACCCTAAACTATCATCCGACAACGCTCTCATCGCATTCAGCACGGCTAGAACCGTAACTCCTACATCGGCGAAAACGGCCATCCACATCGTGGCGAGACCGAAGGCGGCAAGGAGAAGCACGGCCACCTTCACGCCGATGGCGAAAGCGACGTTTTGGCGGGCGATGCGCAGGGTGCGACGGGCAATCCGAATGGAGAGCGCAATCTTGGAGGGCTGGTCATCCATCAAGACCACATCGGCGGCTTCGATCGCCGCATCACTTCCCAAACCACCCATCGCGATACCGACATCCGCACGAGCCAATACAGGCGCATCGTTGATACCATCACCTACGAAGGCCAGAAATGCGCCCTCAGGTTGCTTACTGAGCAATCGTTCTACATGTCCCACCTTGTCAGCGGGCAACAATTCAGCATGGAATTCATTGATTCCCAGCTTTTTGGCTACATCCGCAGCTACCTCTTTTCGGTCACCGGTGAGCATCACTGTTTGTGACACGCCAACCGACTGCAACTCAGCAATCGCTTTGGCACTGTCTTCCTTCACTTTGTCGTTAATCACAATATGTCCAGCATATTGTCCATTGACAGCCACATGGATGATGGTGCCGGCGAGGTGGCAATCCTGCCACTGTGCGCCCACTGCCTCCATCATTTTGGCATTGCCGACACAGACCAAATCCTCACCCACGCGGGCGCGGATTCCATGCCCGGAGATTTCCTCCACATCGCTGACCTGACAACCGTCGGTAGCTTCATCGGGGAAAGCATCGCGCAGTGCAGCTCCAATAGGATGGGTGGAAAAATGCTCTACATGCGCAGCGAGATGCAACAGTTGCCGCTCGTCGAGTGATTCGGGATGCACGGCCTCCACAGCGAATTGTCCGCAAGTAAGCGTGCCGGTCTTGTCGAAAACGACCGTATCCACATTGGACAGCACATCCATATAATTTGCCCCTTTAATCAGGATACCGTGTCGCGAGGCACTGCCGATGCCGCCAAAAAACGAGAGCGGCACACTGATGACCAGTGCGCAAGGGCAGGAGACCACCAGGAACAACAACGCGCGATAAAGCCACACCGGAAAAGCAGCGGCGAAATGACCCGAGAAGAGCGGCGGCAACAACGCTAACGCCACGGCCGCAAAAACCACCACGGGCGTATATACGCGGGCGAAACGTGCGATAAACGTCTCACTCTTGGACTTATGATCGTTGGCATTCTCC
Source organism: uncultured Bacteroidales bacterium (assembly GCA_946413585.1). GTDB lineage: Bacteria > Bacteroidota > Bacteroidia > Bacteroidales > WCHB1-69 > F23-D06. Next base: position 13,024 of record CAMKLG010000040.1, on the reverse strand, counting down.
ACCAACTCGATAATCTTCGACACCGTACTCTCTCCAAACGTCTTGGTCGTGCGCACCTTGATTACCCCTGACATATTCACGCAACCTGAAATCACCTCATCGCCGACATTCGCTTCGCGAGGCATACTCTCGCCCGTCAACGCAACAGTGTTAAGATGGGTCGCGCCTTCCGTAATCACTCCATCCAAAGGCACCTTTTCACCAGGACGGACAACGACAATCTCTCCCAACGCCACACTTTCTGGACTGACAGTCAGCACGTTATCATCGCGCACCACATTGGCCGTATCGGGACGAATATCCATCAGATGGGCAATGCTGTCGCGACTTTTGCCCTCAGCATAACCTTCGAAAAGCTCGCCTATTTGGAAGAAAAGCATCACGAAGACCGCTTCTGGGAACTGCGTCTCCGCTTCTGGCAGAAAACCGATACACAACGCACCGATGGTTGCCACCGACATCAGGAAATGCTCGTTGAAAGGCTCCCCTTGCGCCAGTCCCTCCACCGCCTCTTTCAACGTATCAAAACCGATGAAGAGGTACGGAACAAGGTAAACCAGCAGTAACTGCCAGGTATTCAAAGAAGTATGTTTCTCTATCACTACTGCCGCCACTAACAAAGCGACCGCAATGAGAATTTTCACCAATTGCTCTTTCAAACTGTGATGGTGCTCATGATGATGGTCATGATGGTGTTCATGGTTATGCTCGTGATGATGCTCACAATGATGCTCGTGATGGCTGTTGGCTTCTAACTCTCGACTCTCGCCCCCCGGCCCTTGCTCTCTATTGCCTATTGCCTTTTCCCTATTTCCTAAAAAAAGATTCTTTTCCATAATTTTACAATTTTCGGTTAATCTTCTACAGAAACGTTTCTTAGTAACTTTCGGGGGCAAAAGTGCAAAATACTTTCCGCAACTGGGTTGCAAACAAGGCGATTCAACCCTATTTGCAACCCAGTGGCAACTAAATCAAAAAAAATTATTTTCCTAAATGGAACAAGCAGGTAAAACGCAAACCGATATTAACGGGAATGGCGACATCATTGTAAGCTTCATTGCTGATAGCATAGGGGACATAGTCGGCGTATGAGCCCACTGCTTGTTTCGGCCTGTCTTTCATAAGTCCCATATCCATATATACTCCCAAATAGAAACGGGCGCGAGGTTGTTCAGGATTGTCGAAAGGAGTGAAGTTGCCGAAAGAGCCGCCTATCTCAAAACGACCATAAACCTGAGGAATCTTCATATAGCGATAAGCAACGATGTCATCAAAGTCTAAAATTTGAGGATTACTGTTGATAACGCCAATGACTGCGCCTCTGCCAAAAACATTGAGAGAGGGCACTACACCAGCCTTGAAATAGAAATGTCCGAATTCTCCACCCACCATAATAGGGATGTTCATGTTAACATTGAGAAGAAGCTCCGTCGTTCCTTTATTCACAATATGCGTAGGATTGAAACGAATGTCATTTATAGCGATGTTGCTTAAAAGACTGTTTTCAAATTCAAGACCTACATTGAAAATGAAGTGGTTGTGGTGAAGTTGGTAACCTACCCCAACCGTTCCACCCACACCGCCAAGAGTGAGAACATCACAAGCGGGTTGAGGACGGAAGCTGTTCATGTAAGCATCGCTTCCTGTGAGGGAAATGAAATGACGCGTGGCATGTTGCGCACTCAGACAACCCGCAAACATCAGGCAGGCCATCAACAAAGTTAATGTTTTTCTCTGTTTCATTTGAATAGAATTTAAGCGAAAAAAAATTATAATTTGTCTTTAAATATTTGATTTTTACGTAATTGTTTGATCCGCACCCTGTTTTCCGGCTTATCTGCAAAGAAAAAGAGGTGTTGATCCTGTCGTTCCTGTTTGCTTTTCGGGATATGCACTTTTTTACCCGTATAGGGGTCATAACCAAGGTAATACATCGCTGTGGCGTAGGTCATAGGCGTAGGTGTGAAGTCCTGCACCTGATCGGTCATCAGGTGGTATTTATGGGTAATATCACAAAGATTGCTCATCTTTTCAATCGTGCATCCAGGATGGGAGGCGATGAAATAGGGAATCAATTGCTGGTTTTTGCCACATTTGCGATTTTCAGCGTTGAAATCCTTCAAAAAATCGAGAAAATGTTCGAAAGAGGGTTTCCGCATCAGTGCTAACACCTCAGCATCTGTATGTTCGGGAGCCACCTTCAGCCTACCAGAGACATGGTGGGTCACCACCTGCCGCAGGTAATCTTTCATCCCTAATTTTTCCTTTTCCTTCTCATTGTCAGTCAGCAACATGTCGTAACGAATGCCACTGCCGATGGTGATGTGTTTCACCCCATTGGTTTTCATCACCTTTTGGTAGAGAGCGGTGATTTCGTGATGGTCAGGCTGCAAATTGGGACACTTTTTCGGGACAAGGCAGGAAGGACGTGGGCACTTCTCGCACTTCGACAAATCCTGCCCGTGCATCCGGTACATGTTGGCAGACGGTCCGCCCAGGTCACTGATATGTCCCTTGAAATAAGGTCGTTGCACCAAATCCTCCACTTCGCGCATGATGGATGCCTCCGAGCGGGAGGCGATGGCTTTACCCTGATGCGCGGCAATGGCACAGAAGCTGCATCCTCCAAAACATCCTCGGTGAATGGTGATGGAGTTCTTAATCATCTCGAAGGCGGGAATATCACCGCGTTTCAGATACTTAGGATGCGGAGCGTTCTTCATGCGGTCGAACAGTGCGAAACTGTCCATCTCCGCCTCTGTAGCCACAGGAAACGGTGGACGAACAACCACATATTTGTCCTTATAAGGCTGAATCAATGTGCGTTGCGTACGCTTATTCGATTCTTTCTCCATCGCCACAAAATCCTCCCCATACTTACGTTTGTCCTTCAGCTCCTCGGCATAGTCATGCAGCAGAATCGGATTTTCAGCCTGATATTGATCGATACTATTATTTATATATGCGATTTGCAAGCATTCGTGTAAATGGCTGCGCCAATCCAACTGTTGCATCAGTTTCGCCAGCTGCACTATGGGGCGCTCACCCATGCCATAGACCAGTACATCTGCTTGGCTATCAATCAGAATCGACGGTTTGAGGGTGTCGCTCCAGTAGTCATAGTGAGAGAGGCGGCGCATGGAAGCCTCCACCCCGCCGAGCACAATGGGCGTGTCAGGGAAGAGTTGCCGTAGAATGCGGGAATAGACGGTGGTGGCGTAGTCGGGACGAAACCCAGCCTTGCCGCCGGCGGTGTAGGCATCATCGCTGCGCAGTCGTTTGTTGGCCGTGTAGTGGTTGACCATGGAGTCCATATTGCCGGAAGTAACCCCGAAAAAAAGTCGCGGAGTTCCCAGTTTTTTGAAATCCCGCAAATCGTCCTGCCAATTGGGTTGCGGAAGGATGGCCACGCGCAGTCCTTCGCGTTCGAGCACGCGACCGATGACCGCCGCCCCGAATGACGGATGATCCACGTAGGCATCCCCATTCACGAGGATGACATCCACGTAATCCCAGCCCAAATAGTCGAGCTCCTTTTTGGTAATCGGCAGAAAATGCTTCGCAGTAACCATTGTCCATTATTTCAAACGGCAAAAATACAATTTTTTGGCTTTTAGCCCTTAGCTATTAGCTGTTGGCAAAAAGCTAAGGGCTAAAAGCAAACAGCCAAAAGCAAAAACACTTTCGTCCGTATCGAAAAAAATTGTATTTTTGCCGCCGAAATATGACACTGTAGAGCCGTCATCATCTGAGGGCATTACAGGCGGGTCCCATAGCTCAGTTGGTTAGAGCATCTGACTCATAATCAGAGGGTCCAAGGTTCGAGCCCTTGTGGGACCACTTTGGAACGCAACCCTTATGGATGCCACCATAACGGTTGCGTTTTTTTATGCCCATTTCGGGGCGTGACGGGCAACCCCCACCGCCCGTCCCAAATCCACACAAAACCAAACAAATCAGCAACTTGCGGCTTCGGCAATACGCCTTCCGACAATTCCACTTTGTTCGGAATCGCACAATGACGAACCAAGTCATCGACGACCCGACGCTATCCCGAAACATCCGCAGCGTAGGCAGATGATGGCGCAGATTCACAATTATTTTAAGATTTCATCGCCTTTGAGAACGGCATTTGCCCAACGGCGGAACATGACGCCTTGTTTCCCCTTTCCCTCGTCCGCAAGCGTGCACCATTCCGCAAACGAAGTGAGCTGAATCTCCAACGTCTGTCAATCGTCATTTTCGTTTGCAAGCGCATGTAGGGCTATCGCAGTGCGGCAGCCCTACAGGGTACCCAAAGTCCCTATGATGGTCTCTTTCAGCTCGATAAACGCAACAACGTCAGCCAATTTTGCGTTCCCTCAGGCGCTTATTAATATTCATATAGTATTGTGTCCGCTGAATTGTATGATAGGCTCTTAATAATCACTCTTGTTGGATAGTTGTCCTTATTATATTCATATTCGTACTCCCATTCGCTGGTGCCATTAAGAATGCTCAAAGATGAAGAAGTTGTTATTGTCATTGTTTTTATATTGTTCTTGTTGCAGTACCTGTTAACACCTGATTCACCATTCAACATGCCATCGTGCAAGCAATATACAAATCCATTCATAGGGTTTTCTTTGTTGTCAAACGTACATTCGGTCACTGAATAAAAATCATCCTCTTCTAGTTCCGCTTTACTAACATTGTCACCTGTCCATGTCAACTTCATCGTGAATGCTAATGAAGGATCCTTAGTGTCTTGGATGTGCTTGTTAATCATATTCACCAAAGGTTCGCACGATTGTGGCAAAATATACTTTAGTGGGTTAGTCGTTGCCTTCATAAATTCATCCCAATAGCCACCATTATATAAATCCTTCATTCCCACCATCTTCACAATTTTGTTTCCGTCATACTCGAAATTATAAATGCTAAATGGTACATCATACCCTGGAAAATATTCTTCAATAGTTTTTATCTTATTTCCATCATAGTGATATATAGCATACCACGGCCGTGTAGCACGGTCCGTTGTAGCCTTTATTATTCGATTGCCATCGTAATCAAAATGGACGGTAGAAGAAATATTTCCTTGCGACGAATAGTTGTCAATGGAAGAGAGTATATTACCATTCCAGTGCCAAGATTCTTCAAGATGCGGAACACCTTTATTATAGTAGTAGATTTTCTGGATTTTTTGGGCAGGGCTATAACTCCCGTCATTATCCTTATTGCACGATGTAAACATCGCGACCAGCGTGATGCACAGACAAAAAAATGATGCTTTTTTCATATTCGTAATATTTTTTTAATTGTATATAATCATTAAAAACTTTACCATTTTGGTCACTAAAAGTGTACCACTTTTATCGGGTGCAAAGATAGAAAAAAGTTGATTCATAATTAAATTTATTTCAACATTTTTTTTTGTGGAGAAGTTCAAAGTCTCCTTGACACGGTAGGACTCCCCTGTCATATTGACAAGGAAAGCCTTGTGTGTCAGTCTGTCGACCAGAGCGGCGCACAGCACTTTGTCCTTGATCACCTCGTTCCACCTGCTGAAGGCTGCTGAAGGCGAGGTTGGTGGTGATGATGGTGGAACGCTTGCCGGCCCTGAGCGAGAGGTGGTTGAACAACAACTCGCCGCCTTCCTTGTCGAAGCTGACGTAGCCGAACTCGTCGCACACGACCAGGTCGAAGCGCTCGAAGCGCAGCTCCAGCTGCCGGAGTGTCATCTGGGAGCGGCACTCCCGTATCTGGGTCAGCAGGTGCGGCACCGAGGTGAACATCACCGAGTAGCCATCCATGCAGGCCTTGATGCCGAGTGCCGTGGCCAGGTGGGTCTTGCCCGTTCCGGGGTTGCCGTAGAGCACGGCGTTGCGGCCTTCCCTGATGAAGTCGAGCGTCTCCAGCTCGGGCAGCAGGGTGCACGCCTCCTCGGGAAGCTCGTCCCTCTGCAGCTCCTGGAGATACTTCAGTTGCGGGAAGCCGGCCCGTTTCACCCTCTGGTTCTTGCGGTTCTCGATCCGCCTTTCGACCTCCAGCTCAAGCAGTTCACGCAGGAACGCCGTGTGGCTCCAGTTGCCTTCTGCGGCGGCGGCCTGCACGCCGACAGTATGTCGTCGTGGCCGAAGCCGTTCTGCGACGAGAACTTGAGCAGGCCCACGAACTCCCTGCCGCAGTCCCGGAAGTGCCTCTCGTACAGCTCCCTCATCTCCTTGGGCATCTGGCGCAGCGCGCAGGATCCGCCTATGGCGCCGGGCTTGCGTTCCAGCGTGTCCAGATAGTGGCCGATGTCCAGCATCCAGCGCCCCTTCTCCCAGCTGCGCTCGTGCTCGGCGACCTTCTCGCCGCCGTGGTAAACGGCTATGCTCATGCTGTAGAGCCGCACCGACACCTGCATTCCCACCAGGCGGTTGGGCACCGAGTAGTGGGAGCCGTTGATGCACACCGTGGAGAGCTTTTCCACAGTGCATTCCCGCATCTCGAAGCAGCCCATCTTGCCGGGCGACGGCAACAGGGCCCCGAGGTCGTCGGCCAGCGCTTCAGCCTTGCCTGCGGTCGAGGGGCTTGACTCCTCCGCATTCAGTCCGGCACAGACATCCGCAAGGTGGCTCTGCGCCGCCGCTCCGGCTCCTGGCGCAGCTTCTATATGCAGCGGCTCACCGAGGAATAGCTCACTTTGAAGCCCTCCCGCTCCAGCTTGCGCCGGATGTCGTGGACGCTCATGCGCTGCTTGCGCATCCCGCCGAATCGGCGGCGCTCGTTCTCCTTGAGACATTCCGACACGATCTTGCGTACCTCCTGTGTCACTACCGGACACCTCCTCGGACCACTGTGGTACTGCGGACGTGTGGTCAGCACAGCGTCCACCGCCTCTTCCGGATTGTCCGACAGAAGGGCGCTTTCATATTCCCTGACGATTTTCGTGACCGCCTGGCGGCTCACGCCCAGTTCCCTGGAAATCTCCCGCAGGCTCTTCCCGCCTGCAATGTACATGTGGATGATTTTTTGTTTCTCTAGCATCTTGATCATTTTTTACTTTTCCCTATCATTATTTGCTAATGATAACGATGATCAAGTGGTAAACTTTTATGTGGTTATCTGGTAAACTTTTACGTGGTTATTTACACCACAAACAGGTAACCGCCAGCTTAAAATTTCGGGGAAATCAGATTTTTCTAATCAATAAATTTTGGGGAAATCGGATATTTTATATTTTTAAATTTTTGGGTATTTAAAAATATTGTATCTTTGCGGCGGATTTTCAGATAGTTACATTATGAATCGGATTTTCAAACGCAAACTGTATGATAGGTTGCTAAAATGGAAAACTGAGCGACAAGGAAGAACCGCAATATTAGTGGAAGGGGCGAGGCGTGTCGGCAAATCAACTTTGGTCGAACAATTTGCCAAACATGAGTATGAATCCTATATACTCATAGACTTTAATCGTGCTCCTAAAAAGATAATGAATTTGTTTGAAGATCTGACAGATTTGAATTCTATTTTCTTGTTTCTGCAACAACACTATCAGGTGATTCTCAAACCACGAAAGTCATTGATTATATTTGACGAAGTGCAGAAATGCCCCAAAGCTCGACAAGCCATCAAATATCTTGTTGAAGACGGTAGATACGATTATATTGAAACAGGTTCGCTCATAAGCATTAAAAAAAATACAAAAAATATAACCATTCCCAGCGAGGAGGAGAGAGTCACCATGTTTCCAATGGATTATGAAGAGTTTCGTTGGGCATTAGGAGACCACGTCACGGTAGATCTGTTGCGGCAGTTTTATGACAACCGCATTGCGTTAGGGGCGGCACACCGTAAAACCATGTACAATTTTCGCCTGTATATGCTTGTTGGAGGTATGCCACAAGCCGTAAATACGTACCTTGAGACCAATAATTTAAGTTTGGTGGATCAAACCAAGCGAGATATTATAAGACTGTATCTTGATGATTTTCAGAAAATAGACACGACAGGTAATGCCGAACGACTGTTTTTGAATATTCCTGCCCAGTTAAGCAGGAATACCTCCCGCTATCTTTCCTATCCTGTCATAGGCGAAAAGTCCGAAAACAAATTGGCAGAATTGTTGCAAGCATTGTCGGAGAGTAAAACAACACTTTTCTCTTACCATTGCACCGACCCTAATGTCGGAATGTCTTTATATAAGGATTTGTCTCGATATAAAATATTTCTGGCAGACACTGGCTTGTTTGTTACACTCTGTTTTTGGGACAAAGATTATACGGAAAATGTATTGTATAATAAATTGTTGGCCAATAAGTTGGAAGCGAATTTAGGGTACATATTCGAGAATGTCATTGCACAAATGTTGGCGAGTGCGTGTAATCAACTGTTTTATTACACGTTTCCTAAAGACGAGAAACATAATTATGAAATTGACTTTTTGCTTTCAAGAGGGAACAAATTGGTGCCCATTGAAGTGAAATCTTCTGGTTATAAAACTCATAAATCACTTGATGCCTTCTGTGAGAAATTTTCATCGCGTATTGGCGAGCGCATACTGCTTTACACCAAAGATTATCAGAAAGACGGTGCAACCACTTGTTTGCCTGTATATATGACCCCAATGCTTTAACCCCTATTATCCACAAATCAAAATTAACCCCCAATGCCCTCTCTCACCAAATCCAAATACACCACATTCCGGAAATGCCCCTGGTGCCTCTGGTTGGGCACCCACAAACTTGATTTTCAGGTGATTGATGCCTCCACACAGGCACGATTTACAGCTGACAACGAGGTGGAAAACCAAAAAATAACACAAAAAAAGTGTTGTTTTTAACAAAAAGTAACACAAAAAAAGTGTATTTTTGCGATTGGTTAAATATGCTTTGACATGGAGAGATCTATCTATAAGAGATTGATACACTGGAAGAACCGTCCGGATCGGAAACCGCTTGTGCTGTTAGGGGCTCGTCAGGTGGGCAAAACTTTCATCTTGCAGGATTTCGGGAGGCGCGAATTCGAGAATGTGGTATATGTGAATTGCCAGCGCAACAGCATCTGCGAACGGCTGTTTCGAGATCTTGACGTTAACAGAATCGTCATTGAACTGGAACGCCATTTTGATACAGAGATAATAGCTGACAAGACGCTGTTGATCTTCGATGAAATCCAGGAAGTGAAAAACGGAATCGCCTCTTTGAAATATTTCTGCGAGGAAATAAACTCGTTACATGTGGCTGTGGCAGGTTCCCTGTTGGGTATCCAACTTCGCGAAGGAGAATCATTTCCAGTTGGGAAGGTACATCTGCTCAACATGTATCCTATGACTTTCAACGAATTTGTGGCAGCAAGCGAACAACACCGACTCTTGGAGGTGCTTGAATCATCTGACTGGGAGGCAATGCAGATTCATAACGAGAAACTCACAGAACTATTACGGGAATATTTTTTTGTGGGAGGGATGCCCGAAGCCGTTGCAAAGTATTGGGAAACTAAAAATGTGCGCGAAGTGCGCGAAGTGCAACGGGAGATTCTGGAGACTTATTCACACGATATAGCCAAGCACAGTAAAGCCCAAATCCAACGTATCCACCAAGTATGGCAGAGCATACCTGCACAACTTGCACGTGAAAACAAGAAGTTTTTTTACGGTTCATTGCGCAAGGGAGCTCGTGCCAAAGACTATGAAGAAGCTTTGCAGTGGCTGGTGGACGCAGGGCTGGTGTATCGCATAGAAAGGTGTAAAAAACCTTCCCATCCTCTCAAGTTTTACGCTGACAACAGCGCATTCAAGCTCTACATGCTTGATTGTGGCTTGCTGGCCTGCATGTCGGAGGCAAATCCGAACATGCTACTGCTTGATGACAATGCCTTTGTGGAGTTCAAGGGTGCCCTCTCGGAAAATTTCGTACTCCAACATCTCAAATCCACTCCTGACAGCTCCGTGTTTTACTATAGCAAAGACAATTCCACTCTAGAGATTGACTTTCTATTTCAGACCGAACAGCGCATTGTGCCCATTGAGGTGAAAGCGGCAGAAAATGTGCGAAGTCGTTCTCTATATCTTTTTGTCAATGAAGACTTTAAAGAACAGAAATTTATCGGATTGCGCTTTTCGATGAAACCGTACATCCATCAAGATTGGATGGAGAATATGCCTCTTTATGCCGTGGAGAGCTTAACCAAAAATGCAAATAAACCACTCTGATACAACCAATTAATTCACAAGTATGAGGAATCGGTCCGACATATTACCCTCTTGGGAAAGATTTTTGTCAGTCTTCTTCTTTATCTCGTTGATGAGATGCGTGCACTTTGTTCATTGCCAACCCTCGGTTTCTGATTCTTACAAGCAAAATGGGAAAAGCAAAGCTGCAAACCATCATCTGAAGATAGAGAAAGTAGCGACAGACAAGGCCGCCGTTGCGGACGACCCAAAAGATTTGTGCTTCCCGGTCATCCTGACAAAAGGGTACATGGTCGGAAAAATAGACGACCTTTCTTACGTCATATATACGGAAAATGTCAACAACGACGAAGTGAATGGAAAATATTATCTGATTGATTATCAGAAAAGCACATTCACTCCTCAACCATTTCAACTGTTACGGGAACAAAATGGCAAATTCCGGCTCATCACTCCCAATATCAACAGTCATGTGACTTTCACCTTGTCGGACGACTCGGTGTCGCTTTCCGGAATCCTTACCTTTGCAGCGATTCCTGACGACAAGCATCGCGTCACTTTCCAACGCTACACCGAGCCAGAACTTGTAGGGCAGAACTCCACCCTTTATCAGGAGCCTCGATTTTCCTTTCACCAAATTTCCGATCTCTCATACGGAAAAGCCAAAGGATACTATACATCCTACCCCACGGAAGACGAGAGCCATTTTGGGAGGCTGTTTTTAAATGTACTTCCCAAGACTGCGAAAAAGGAAGAGCAAGACTTGCTTTTGGATCTCTATCTCCCTGAGGATGAGAACACCACGAAACATCCGCTTATGGTACTGTTTCACGGCGGGGCCTTCTTTTTCGGCGACAAAGGCACATTGAAAATGAGGCAATGGTGCGAACATTTCGCGCGACTAGGCTACGTGGTCGCTTCCGTGAACTACCGATTAGGTTTCAAAATATCAAAGAAATCCATCCAACAGTGTGGATACCAGACCATTCAAGACGCCCATGCCGCATTACGCTTTCTCGTGGCGAATGCTGACAAGTACCACATCGATCCAAACTTCATCTTCTTAGCAGGCACCAGTTCCGGTTCTATCACCGCCATGGGCACAGCTTTCATGAATGACGAAAACTGTCCGCCGTTCGTTGCCAAAAACAAATTTGCGGAAAAATGCGGTTTGTTGCATTCTTCCGGCAACGATTTTCGTAATGAAGTGAAAATAAAGGCGATAGCCAACATGTGGGGGGCTATTTACGACCTGCACGAGTTAGATGGCACTAACATCCCAATGGTCTCCTTCCACGGCACCGAAGACAAAATCGTCCCTTTTAACCAAGGTTTTCCCTTCTCGGGCTTAAAGAGCGACATCGGAAAGAAGATGTTCGACAAGATGTACGGTTCGCAGGCCATCCACGAATACCTCGATTCGCTGCACGTTCGCAACATACTATATCCGCTAGAGGGATGCGGTCACGCACCTTTCCAGGAAAAGGACGGTACTCTGAACGAACACTACCTTTTCATTCAGGAGAAGATGCAACAGTTTTTCTATTCGGAACTGATACCGCACTGCAGCCTGAAACCCGACGAGCACAACCCACAGCTCTATCGGGTCGAGAATAAAGATTTTACAAAGATCATCTGGCAAGCCGAAGGCGGCATCATCCTAGAGACCCACGACGACTGGGCACGCGTAATATGGTTCGCCGATGCCCCAAAGCATCTGCTCCGCGTCAGCATAATCAACACCATCGGCATCCCCAACCAACAAGAATGGGACCTCTTAACCTACTAACCCATTAAACATTAAACACTAACCTCTAACCACTAATCACTAACCACTAACCTCCCCTATCAACACCTACTTTTTAACATGTTGAAAAATATTTTTCGCAACGGGTTGATTATGTGCGAAAAAATTCTATTTTTGCAGCCCGAAATTTTAGAACGTAAAAAATCAAAAATAGTTAGAAAATAATGGCAAACCACAAGTCATCTTTAAAAAGAATTAGAGCAAACGAAAGAAAAAGATTAGCCAACCGTTACTACTCCAAAACTATGCGTAACGCGTTGAGAGACATTCGCGCTATCAGCGACAAGAGTGAAGCTACCGCAAAGCTGTCTAACATGACCGCTATGATCGACAAGCTCGCTAAAAGAGGCATGATCCACAAGAACAAAGCCGCCAACCTGAAATCAGGTTTGATGAAGAAGATCAATGCCCTCTAAACCACTCGTCCACGAAACGCATTTCCGCGTGTCCGTGCCCGTACAGGTACGGATGAGTGATTTAGACCCCTTCGTCCACGTCAACAATGGTGTTCAATGTCACTATTTTGACCTCGGACGGAGTTTTTATTTGGAAAAAGTGCTACAGAACCAGGTTGATTGGACCACCATCGACCTGGTTTTGGTGCATATAGAACTTGACTTCGCCGCGCCTGTGGAATTCCACGACCAGCTCGTATGTGAATCCAAAATCGTGGAAATCGGACATAAAAGTGTGAAAATGATTCAACAGCTCCGCGACACCAAGACCAACACCGTGAAAACCACCTGCTACAGCGTCCTCTCCGGCTTCGACCGCACCACCCATCAGTCCATTCCAATTCAGGAGGAATACAAACGGAGAATTCGGGAATTCGAAGGAATCGACTGTTAGCTTTAGAATACTCCCTATTCCCTAAACTATAACCCCTAAACTATAACCCCTAAATTATAACCCCTAAACTATAACCCCTAAACTATAACCCCTAAACCATAACCCCTAAACCATAACCCCTAAACTATAACCCCTAAACCATAACCCCTAAACCATAACCCCTAAACCATAACCCCTAAACCATAACCCCTAAACTATAACCCCTAAAC